>DAOQGS010000531.1:0-2937 GCA_035338675.1 Cellvibrionaceae bacterium | reverse complement strand
GCTGGCAAACCTATGTAGATGGCCAAACCTTTGAGGTGGAAGCCAATGTGCGCTTTAAAGTAAAGGCCCTTACCGATACCGCCTACCTCTGTAAATACTGGCGCTAGCCTATTCCCCGTACTGGCAAGTCTCATCAGCGACTTGCCGCGCTTGTTTAGGGTTTTGCCGCCAGCGAAGCCCTTATTGCTTTATTTTTGACCAGTCTCGCTGTACAATCGCGCGCCCTTTTCACCACCTCCGCACCCAGAAGGCTGCGGCGGCTTTTGGTTTATTTATGACAGATATCACCCAATTTTCCGACTTCGCTCTCAAACCCACCCTTCTCTCCGCACTTAAAGAAATCGGCTACGAACAGCCCTCCCCCATCCAAGCGCAAGCCATCCCCAGCCTACTCAACGGCCACGATGTATTGGGTATGGCGCAAACCGGTACCGGTAAAACAGCCGCTTTTGCGCTGCCAGTGCTTAACGCCATGGATTTAAAAAAGCGCCACACCCAAGCCTTAATCCTTACCCCTACGCGGGAACTGGCCATTCAAGTAGCGGAGGCCTTTCAAAAATACGCCCACAATTTAAAAGATTTCCACGTGCTGCCTATTTATGGCGGCCAAAGCATGTTGAGCCAGCTGCGCGCCCTTGAACGCGGCGTGCACATAGTGGTGGGCACCCCCGGCCGCGTTATGGATCACCTGCGCCGTAAATCGTTGGATTTAGACGGCATCACCCACGTGGTGCTAGATGAAGCCGATGAAATGCTGCGCATGGGGTTTATTGATGATGTTGAGTGGATTCTTGAGCAGGTGCCAACAGATCGGCAGACGGCGCTATTTTCCGCCACCATGCCCAAACAAATTCAAAAAGTCGCGCAGACCTACTTAAATAATCCCGTCACTATTCAGATCGAAAGCAAAACCACCACGGTGATGAATATCGATCAACAGGGCTGGATTGTTAAAGGCGTAAATAAACTGGACGCCCTCACCCGTATTTTGGAAATTGAAGAATACGACGGCGTAATTATTTTTGTGCGCACGAAAACCGCTACGGTGGAATTAGCCGAAAAACTCGAAGCCCGCGGCCATGCCACCTCCGCCCTGAACGGCGATATGAACCAAGCCCTGCGCGAGCGCACGGTTGAGCGCCTAAAAAATGGCAAGCTGGACATAGTAGTGGCCACCGACGTTGCCGCTCGTGGTATCGACGTACCCCGCATCAGCCACGTGATTAACTACGACATTCCCTACGATACTGAATCCTACGTGCACCGCATCGGCCGCACCGGCCGCGCAGGCCGCAACGGTAAGGCTATTTTATTCGTGGCCCCCCGCGAGCAGCGCATGCTGCAGTCCATCGAGCGCGCCACCCGCCAGCCCATCACCATGATGCAGCTGCCCAGCAAAGAGCAGATTACCCATCACAGGATTAACGCGTTTAAACAGTCCATCGTTGATGTGTTAAATACGGAAAATTTAGACTTTTTCTCCACCCTGGTGGCCGAGCTGTGCAAGGAACAACAAATCCTCCCTGAAGACGCCGCCAAGGCCCTGGCCTTTTTAGCTCAAAAGGGTAACCCGCTGTTAATTGAGCGCAAAGAGAGCGAACCAGAGGGTGATTTCAAACGGGAGCGCCCAGAGCGCGGCGAGAAGCCCGCCCGTGGTGAACGCAAAGAGCGCGGCGAGCGGCGGGAATTTACCAGCGACGTGCCCATGACCACCTACCGCATTGAAGTGGGCCGTGAGCATGGCGTGATGCCAAAAGACATAGTCGGTGCCATCGCCAACGAGGTGCAACTCAACCGGGATCACATAGGCCATATTCGCCTATTTGAATTATTCAGCACCGTTGAATTGCCCACCGATTTACCGCGGGAATTAATTGCCCACCTGAAAAAAGTCCGCGTCAAGTCCCAGCGCTTGGATATTACGGTGGATACAGGGCCGGGCAAAAAATCCTTTGAGGGCGGCAAATTCGATAAGCCCAAAGCGGATAAGCCTAAATTCAATATGTTCGACGACAGCAAAGAAGAGCGCAAACCTAAGCGCAAAGCCGCCGCTGAGGCACCGGCAGGGAAAAAGCCCAGCCCTAAAGCTGCTGAGGCCGAAACCGGCAAAAGCCCTAAGGGCAAACGCCGTTCACTCAGTTCAAGCGATTGGGATTAGAGTAAGTCTTGCGGCCTACACAATCTCGCTGGCCACAGCCGGTTGTGTAAGTCGCGCCTCAAGGGCCTGTTTAAAAGCAGGGAAGTTGGTCAGCATATGATCCACCGGTAACAACACCCTACCCTTAGCATCAAACACCACCAACAATTGAATCCAGGGCCAGCTTTTTACCGCGCCCACTTCACTCCAGGGGTGCAGCTTATTAACCGCACCCTGATGAAATTCCAAACCCTCCTCGGTTAACGCAATACCTGTATGAATAAAGCTGCGCATTCGCAGCCCAACAAAAAAGAAGCCGAGAAATACCGCACTGATCATCCCCCAGAGCCCGACCCAAAACCATTGGGCGGCCTCCCACATATTGAGCGCCAGATAAAAACACATCAGCCCCACCACGGGCAGGCAGGCCAGCAAAAGATACAGCACCGCCTGTTTGGTTTTGGAATAACAGTAAACAGTCATACAGGTCTCACAAAGCCGGTGGTTTGCCGCAGGGTCAGCGGTTTACCCCAAGTTTAGGAGCTGGTTGCCCATCCTGCCCAGATGACAGCACAAATTGAGACCTGGGTTTGCCGGGTTTGCACTGGGTTGAGCCACCGGTCACGACCTGATGCCCTTATCGCCGATACACAGACACAAAAAAAGGCCGCTGTGCGGCCTTTTCTACCAGGGCGTTATTATTTGGCTTTATCCACCATATATTTCACCGCGCCTTTAATTTCGTCGTCGCTACAATCGGCGCAGGTTCCTTTGGGAGGCATAGAGTTAAAGCCTTTTAT
>DAOQGS010000530.1:0-2938 GCA_035338675.1 Cellvibrionaceae bacterium | reverse complement strand
TGCCAAATTCGCCTAGCCAGAGCTTCGCCGCCTACATTTTTCAGAGGTTCCCTAGGTAAGTATTCAGTCCTCCTTATTACCCTATCCGCGCTGGCGACAAATTCTGTAGGACTTAGCCATGCGGCATAATTGATTCGCGGTGTAGCAGTGGTGGCTATAGATTAGTGCAGACCGTCAAAAAGAGGGACCTTTTTGACGAGCCTACATGGATTATTCACGGCGTGTCTGCACTTATATGTAGTTGCCGCTGCGGGCAGTATTGCCGAGCCACGGTGCTAAAACAGGCACGTAATTGGTACCCGTCAGTGCAGCTATTACCTCAAGCTACATAAGATCCTGAATAGTTACACCTCTATCGCCTCAACTGGTCATGCAAAGGCGGCTGGGGTATGCTTACGCGTCTCCCAATAATTGATTACCTCATGAGCCTTTATCTACTTCAATTTTTATGTCGCCAGTGCATTCATATTAATACACAGGGTGGCCCGCAGAGGGATTTATTATCTGTTGATGAGCAAATGCCTGAATTTATAAAGTCCCAGTTCGGAGCTCCCATAGGGTCTGAAGAACTGGATGGGTTGATTTATACGCGAATCGCGAAGTTACCTTCGGTTGGTGAACAACAGGCGGCAATCAATTTTTATGGGTGCCTTAATTTGCCTACATTTCACACTGAGCAGAGAAGGCTCAGAATGGGCTTCGGTTACTTATTGGCTCTAAGCCTAGCCCTTTTTTGCATGAACTCGATATTTACACTCAAGGTGGTACCATCCCTGCGCAGTTTATTTCCGGAAGTTGATGCCCAGCATTTAATCGCCCCGTTTACTTATTTCAGCTTCGCGCCAGCATTAAGCTTGGGCTTGCTTATTGTGGTAGGTGTCTTGAGTCTGCGAGTATTGGAATATGCTTCACTCGGGAGGCAGGTGCACAAATCCTGGCTGGATCATTGTTTGCCTTCCAGGCTGTTTGAGCTGCACAACTTTGTCAATCAGTTATTATTATCGGCAGTCTTACCGGAAGCTGAGCGTCATGAGGTATCTAATTGGCTTTGGCGTAATACGCGTGACCCAATTTTGGAGCATCAATTACTAATATCCCATCAGTTTAATAAATTAATCGATGAGATCCTACGCTGGCAAAAATGTGCAAAGGTAATGATTAGTTGTGTTGTAATCGCGTTTATTGTCTTTATTTATATGAATTGTTATTTGTCAATATTTACCAAGGTGGCGCAATGAGGCAGGCAGGTTTTACATTGATAGAATTGATGGTGGTTTTAACCATTGTCGGCATCTTGGCGTCGATTGCTATCCCTGAATATGCGCCTTACGTAAGGCGGGCAGAAATAGCAGAGGCATTTAGTATGGCCTCCGGCGCGCAACGAGCAGTTGAGGAATATTATAAGGATAAGCAGGGCTTTCCGAGGGATAACCTACAGGCAGGCGCAGCCCCTGCTGAAAAATTAATAGGCAATTACATTCAAAGGACAGAACTTGAGGATGGCGCCGTTCATGTAACCTTTGGGTTTAAAGCAGGGAATGGGCTCAAAGATAAAATTTTGACGTTGCGGCCTGCATTTGTTGAGGATAGCCCAAGCACGCCAATCGCTTGGCTTTGTGGGTTTGATGAGCCTGTGCCTGGTATGACCGCCACAGCGAAGAATCGGACCAATATCGACTCGACGATTTTGCCTGTAAGGTGCCGCAAATCTCGCGAGTAAAATTAATATTGTGTAACCATTAGTTGATGTGCTGTAAATGCCTTAGTATTGCACGTCGCATTACCAATCAGAGATTTCTATCGCGAACTGAATGTCCGAATTGAAAAGCGCAAAGCTGCTATTTTAATTGCGAGAAAGCGGCGAAAACGGGAAGCTCTCAGTGTAAATTGGAGGCACGTAATGCAATGTGGTGCTTAAGATCGCAAAGTAGGAAGCTACTGGTTAGCCGATAGATACCTAATCTGCATTCATCCCTAGACCAAGACCAATGTCTCTAAATAATAAACAGCTCCGGGTTGGCCCGGCACGAAAGCGAGCTTGTCGCGTCAAGGGCTTTGGCTATATCGACCTTGTAAGCCAAATAATAACGTTGTTTTGGCGTTTAAGATAAGGCCGGGATTATTTTGCTAATTTTTGATGAGTTATTGACATAGGTCTGCTGTATTTTCTTCTTTTATCGGCATTTATTCCTTTCTCACAGGAGTTGGCCCTGTGCCAGAACCAATTTTCAGCGCCACCAATTCTTATAACTAAAAAATCAATTTTTTTAAACGCCCCTCTCAAATCATCCTAAATGCCATAACCACACCCCTTCCTTAGTTAGATTTTAAATCTATAAGCGATCAATAAATCACCAGTGGCGGTTTTAATCACTGCCTGTTTAAGTGCAAGCGAAATTCTGCGGATTAATTTTTTGCCTGTTTTTACCGGGTTTTCTGCCATTTTTTGGCACGCTTTACGGCTTGCTGCATTTTGATCTAAAGAATGCCCATTCCATACAAAAGCCGTTTATACAACTTATAACCAACTCAACTAGGCTCAAACAAAGGGTGGCAAAAACCCTCAGGGCGTAGTTAAGGCTGCGCTGATATTTGACTCACATGCGGTACGGTGCGCAAGCGCACAGCCCGCCGGACATTGGGTATTCGTCCCGGGGATTAAAGATGAATCAGTGGAATTGCGTTGGTGCGGCTAAGGTTAAGCTGTTTGGTGTAGCTGGTGTTGTAGCCTTATTAACCGCCTGTGGCGGTGGCGGCGGCGGTAAAAATACGGCGACTAATACGGTTACAGAGCCAACAACGCCTGTGGTCAGTGGCAGCAATAACAGTAAAAACACCCTGAGCAGTTCAAGTTCGTCTAGCTCTTCTAGCAGTTCAAACTCTTCATCAAATTCCTCCTCCAGTTCATCGTCGAGTTCTTCTGGTGCTGTGGCACAAG
>DAOQGS010000529.1:0-2945 GCA_035338675.1 Cellvibrionaceae bacterium | reverse complement strand
TATTGCTAATCTTGGTGTAGTTTGGCGTTGTGCCTAATGGCTCGTACTGGACGGCGGTTTTAATGCCTCGGCCGGTGGTGAAGCTGGTGACCAGGCCGTTGGTGAGTGCTTTTTCGCCATGGTAGAAGGTGACTTTGTCAACCGTTGATTCAACCCGATCTAAGGTGGCATCGGCATTCACGTCAAAAAATTGTGTGCTGGTTCCAGAATCTGTGCTGGTTGGATCCACCTCTGCTGGCGAGCTAGGGAAAGCCCCATTGTTCCATTCATATATATACATCCGTCGTTCGTTTTTGTAGGTCACGATGGCTTCAATTTTTCCATTTGAATTGCGGTCGGAAAATTGAATATTGCGCGCACCGCCCCGTGAAAGTGTGTAAGTCTGGAGTGCAGCAAAGCCGCCTTTGCCGTCACCAAAGTTTACGTAAAACTTTGAAAAAGTATTATCTGCGTTGGTTAGTGTCCACACCACATCTACCGCACCATCCGCATTGACATCAGCAAAACTTATATTTTCAGGATAGGTTTCTTTACCAGCTAAAAATGCTGTACAGGGTACCCAGCTGTTTGAATTAACGAAAGATTGTTGAGAGCTTATGGTTTCAACTCTTGAGAAAGAAGATTGGGTGTCCTGGTAGAACACTTTGACTATGCCGGTAGCACTACAGCTAGAACCGTTTGAAGAAATAGTTCTTGTGGTGCCAATAAAATCCAGCCGACCGTCCCCATTAAAATCTCCACCGGGAATTAATTTGAAAGAATCTACGCCTGCGGCCGAGCCACGATCAACGGGCATTTGATACTTGTAGGGCAAATTTACATTGGGAGAACTTGTGTCGCGCTTGAGTAGTGAAACATAAATTCTGTCGTTTTCGGTAAAAAAAGCATCAATCAAACCGTCTGAATCGACATCGCCAAATTGCACGCCATTACCGTTATTGGATAATCCATTCGCACCAAAGGGAAGGGGAAACTCCGCGCTGGTTTTGTAGACCAAGGACCAGTCATTGGGAAACGCATTAGGTGTCGGCGTGGCTAAGTATAAATCCCATGTGACCCCCCCCCATGATTCTTTTCGATAAACAATAACATCAGAGCGCCCGTCATTATTGACGTCGACTGGATGGGTGCGCATGCGCAATTGATGAGGTTGGAAATTCTCTTGCCCTGTGGTGGATATATCAAAGGAAACCATCGAGGTGCTGGTCGCCCCGTTGGTTAATGTACCCCAATTAAAATTGCCGTCAGCCCCCTGCACGGCGTAACGCATGCGGTACTTTTTGTCCCCAGTACTGCTATCCAGAGTTACAAAATCCATGCGGCCATCGCCATTCACGTCCAGATAATTAGGGCCAAAGGAAGAATCAATGTAAAAGCCAGCTTTGAGGTCCACCGAGCGAGTCACTGGATACAACATCAGATTGTCGCCCCATGTAAGACGCAAAGGCGGTAAGCAGGATTCTGCAGAGCATTCGACGATGCTAGTTAAGCGATCGCGTTCGTCGGTAAAGGTTTTAGTTAAATCCCCATTGTAATTAAATGAATATTTGCGTAATAAATTTTCACCACCAATGGTTTGATAGGTTTCTACACTAGCTAAACGACTGTCACGATAAAATTGATAACCCGCCGCTAGTGATGTTTCTTTCTTACCCTCTTCATAATTAAATTGAATGCGCGCATTGGACTGGCCATTGGCAAAGGCATATTTAATCGAATTGAGACGATATGATTTTTGGTCTGTATTAGTGCCATTTTCATAAACATACTGGATTTTATTGCCGACGCGGTCGCTAAATTGCGTAAGATTCCAGCTCATAACCTTATCTGCGCAGCTACCATTACTCGCAACAGTTGTACATGACGCTGTGCTGGTTGGGTAACCTTTTTCTTCACTACTATCCGTACCGGACACACCGTAAATTGAAGTGGAGCCATCTTTCGCTTTTACTTCAAAATAATCAGCACTGCCGCTGCCACCCTTTTGAGTTACAGTAATTTGCGTATCTATTTCGGTTTTGTATTGGGAATCAGCCATACCATAGTTGCCGGAAACCAATAATAATCGCTGACCATTTAAACAATAGCGATCAACGGAAGACCAACTAATTGGCAGAGCCGCTTTATCAACCTGCAGCGTTTGACGGCACCTACTAATAGCCCCGCCTGCATTTAACGACCAACCGAGGCCCAACAAACCATCGCCCGATTGGCTGCTGTAACCGATGGATACGTCAGGCGCAACACCGGCTGTTCCCTGCGGTAATTTAAGCGGAAGGTTATAAGTAGCAGCACCGGATTCATTGACTTTGAACTGCCCGCTCAGAATTCCCAAAGAATCCATTGTTTGTTGATCTTGCGCATTGAGCGTGGGCTGGGCGTAAATTGGCGCAGGGGGCGCAGGCACGTTAGATGTGGCTGCGGCAGTTCCAGCATCGGGAACGAGGGTTGAGCTGGCGTTGTAAACATAAAACTTACCTGCTACAGAAAGTTTACCGCCAGCCAAGCTGATGGCCTGATTTCGGTCGGAAAGATTACCGTTAACCACCGGGCTCGCCGACCAGCCCTTGCCACGCGTATAAATGCGACCGTCGCTGTCAATATCCCCCAAATAAGCTGGCACCAAATCCGCACCGTCTTGCACCAGCTTGCCATTGACCAGCAGCGCGGTGTCGTACTGGCCTCGGCCACGAATTAATAAATCGGCGGTGCCGTCACCCGTCAAATCACCCTGAGTAAAATCCTGTGGGGAGGCCTTTTGCGCTTTGGATTGCCAGCTGTAATCGGCAAATTCCAATATTTCCGCATCATCGTGACTATGATCGGACTTTTCGTAAAACACATAACTTGGCGGCCCTTGTAGAATAATGGGCACGGATACATCACCATACAGCAATATAAAGGTGTCTCGACCGTAGACATAAATATCGTTGGCATTACCGTCG
>DAOQGS010000528.1:0-2945 GCA_035338675.1 Cellvibrionaceae bacterium | reverse complement strand
AAGGCAAATTAAACACTGCATTCAAGAACACAAAAAGGCGGACACCCGCACTAGCGATGGTAAAGAACGTGCACGCAGGCTTCAGCAAAAAGCGGAAACGTTGAATAAAGCTGCGGATCGCATTGATGAATTTTTGGCAAACGAGCAACCCAAAATCGGCCAAGGCAAAACCAAAAAGGAAATTAAACGCGTAACCCGGATTGATTTTTTTATTCATGTAACGCGTAACCCGGATTGATTTTTTGATTCATGTAGGTCGGAAAAGCGTAGCGCCTTCCGACATCAAGCCGGTAGCACAATACATGGTTTAACAATGTGCTATCGAGAAAATTTCACGTCGGAAGGCGCTGCGCTTTTCCGACCTACGGGCTGATAAAATTATTTAGCAAAAGCCTGCCCAAAACAGAATGTCGCTCTACTTCACGAAATAAAAATGATGAAATAGGTATTTGGCAGCGGCGGTACTGGGAGCATTTGCTGCGGGATAAGTGGGATCTGGAATGCCACATTCATTACCTTCACCGCAATCCGCTTAAATATGGCTTGGCAACCCAGGTAAAGGACTGGCCTTATTCAACATTTTGTCTTTATGTTGAGCGCGCAATTTACCGTTAAAACTGCTGTGGTGACACATCGGTGAACCCTCAAGGTGGGTAAGCCGCAGTAGTGGGTTCGCGAAGTAATCCAGCATTATTCTAAATTTCCTAAATCACTTTGATAACCAAGAAGCAGTGAGTAAGCCATGAAGGTGTATTTAAAAAATAGTGTTGCGTTATTGGCACTGCCAGCGCTGTTGACAAGCTTAAGCTGTACGCAACCGATTAAACCAATGGCAAGTGCGGAAAAAAATTCCCTTAATACCGCGCCAACGGAATTTGATAATCCCATCATTAAATACGATACCCCGGACCCCACCCGGCAGGTGGGCGCGATTATTTATACGGCGGACCCGGTTGCGCTGGTAGTTGATGATTGGGTTTATTTGTACACCGGCCACGATGAGCAAACCCAGAGCGGGGTGGACTATCGTATGTACGATTATCGTTTATGGGCCAGCCAGGATTTAATGCATTGGCAGAATAAAGGTGCGGTGCTGCGTTATTCGGATTTTGCCTGGGCGCGGGGCAGTGAAAAAACGGGTAATGCCTACGCCGGGCACGTTACCCATCGCAAAGGCGCGGATGGCAAAGCCAACTATTATTTTTATACCACCCTAGAGGGCGGCCAAAAAGATTTTGGTTTTGCAATTGGTGTTGCTGTCTCGGATAAACCCGAGGGGCCGTTTGTGGACCCGCGCGGTATGCCGATGATTTTGCTTAGCGATACCGCGCAATATCAAAAACACTCCTGGCGCAATATAGACCCAGCGGTATTTATTGATGATGACGGCCGCGCCTATCTTTATTGGGGCAATAAACAATTGTGGTGGGTGGAGTTAGAGGTTGACTTGGTGCATTTAAAGGGCGAGGCTTACAGCCGGGATGCCAGCGGTAAAATGCTAAATAGATCGACCCAAAATGTGAACATCAATACGGTGGATACTTTGCCTAATTTTGAGGAGGCGCCTTTTATTTCAAAACACTATGGCCGCTATTATTTGACTTACGCGGCAGGCTTCCCTGAAAGCCTTGCCTATGCCATCAGCGATTCACCCAGGGGGCCTTGGCACTATAAAGGCATTTTAATGGACCCACTGCCGAACACCTCCACCATCCACCCGGCATTAATTAACTTTAAGGGCGATGCCTATCTGTTTTATCACGATGCCGCTTTGCCAGGAGGCGGCAGTTATCGCAGGTCCACCTGCCTTAAAAAACTGCACTTTAATGCAGATGGCACAATTCAAAAAATTACGTTTGATAAATGATGGCAAAATCTAAAAACCGCAGTAGGGTGCAACTGCAGTTTTTAGGTGTAACTAATGGATGGCTTTTGCGCTGCATAAGCTTGAGCGAAAGACAGCACACATTATCCAAATACAAAAATGCGCGCATAAAAAAACGGCTGGAAGCCTTAAGCAACCAGCCGTTTTATCATCCCTAGAATTACCAGCCCAAAATGTGGCTCTTCACCAGGTTGCCGGAGGCAGTCAGGTCTGTATCCGTCCAGCCGTTCACTTTATTCGAGCCAGGCTTGAGGATGGATGCGCCCTCGGCCTTGTCGCTTACGGACCAGTTGGCGTGGCTGATGTTGTTGTCGTAGAGGAATTGCATCCAGGTGTCGGTCTCGGCGCTATCCACAGCGCCATCACCACTGGCGCCTACAGTTCCCCACTCGGTTACAAACAGCGGTATGCCGTTCTTCAGCGCGGTGCGGGCGCGGCCGCGCTCTTGCTCTTTGTGGGAGGCGGCGTAGAAGTGCAGGGTGTAGGCGATGTTCACGCCGCTGATGGGGTTCTCGGAAGCCTCATCCACAAACTGCGAATAAAACGGCGTGCCGACAATAATCAGGTTGTCTGGGTCTATGGCGCGAATGGCGGCGATCACGTCTACAGCATAGGCCTTGATGGTGGCCCAGCTGGTTTTGTTATCCCAGCCACAGGTTGCGGCGCTGGTGGGGCAATCCGGCTCGTTGTAGATCTCATAGATGACGTTGTTGCGCGTGCCGTAGGTGCGCGCCATATTTTGGAAGAAGGCGATGGCCTGAGCTTTGTAGTCTTCCGCATTGTGGCTGTGCCAGTCGATGATCACGTACATGTCGTTGGCGATCGCGGCGTCCACTACGGTTTTCACACGGTTGAGGTTATTGGTCGGATCGGTTAGGTAACCACCTGTGGCATCCACACCCATGGCGGCGCGCACTAGTTTCGCGTTCCAAGTAGTTTTAAGGGTATTCACCACACCGCTTGTGTAAAACTTGCTGCCTTCAGGAAAGCTCGACCAGAACAGGCTCATACCAGCGATACTGCCGGGCTGCCCGCCAAATAACACCTGGTTGCCACGGGT
>DAOQGS010000527.1:0-2947 GCA_035338675.1 Cellvibrionaceae bacterium | reverse complement strand
CCCTTAAGGCCCTCAGGGGCGCGAGCGCGAATATAGCCGCCGTCGATTTCAATCTGGGCGCCCATGGCTTCCAAGCCTTTGAGGTGAATATCCACCGGGCGGGAGCCTATGGCGCAGCCGCCGGGAAAGGACACATCGGCCTGGCCAAAGCGCGCCAGCAGCGGCCCCAGCACGAGAATAGACGCCCGCATAGTGCGCACCAGGTCATAGGGTGCGGAAAAATCGGTGATATTGCTGGCATCCACTTCCACGCCCATGCGCTCGTCGATGGTGATGCCCACCCCCATGCAGCGCAGCAGGGCCAGCATGGTGGTGATGTCGTTCAAATGCGGCAGGTTTTGCAACAAAACCGGGGTTTGGGCGAGCAAAGTAGCGGCGAGTATCGGCAGGCCGGAGTTTTTGGAGCCGGAAATTCGCACCTCGCCACTGATCTGGCAAGGGCCTTTAATTAACAATTTATCCATGAGCGGTTGTAGTTGCACGTTGGAGGGTAAAAGCTATTGCGCTTGGGCGGCCCATTCTTCGGGCGTCAGGGTTTGCATGTGCACGGCGTGAATAGCGCCGGAGGCGATGGCGTCTTTAAGGGCGCCATACACCAATTGTTGCTTTTTGACGGGGCTGAGGCCGGTAAACGCGGGGCTGATCACCCGCAGGTGGACGTGGTTGCCTTCAAAACGAACCTGTACCTGGGCGTCGGCTATTGCGGCGCTCACCGCGGTAATTACTTCATGTTCTTGCATAACTAAAGCCTGTGGGGCTCGGCGGCCAAAAAAAGGGCGCTAGTGTAATGCAATTGCCGGGCTGGGACATCAAAAACATAGTGCAGGCGGCGCGACATGGGTTTGAGCGCGGCGAAGAGGCGGGAGGAGAAAAACAAACGGGCGGTTGTGTCCGCCCGTTTACTTAACCTTTCTTTAATAAAAATACAGCTACTTGCACAAGCAGCTACTTAGCGGGCTCAGAGTTCCAGCCCTGGGTTACCGCATCGATATTGTTGTTATTCTGCTTTAACGCCTGGGTAAATTGATCGCGGAAGCTTTTACCCAGGTTGACGCCATTGAGCACCACGTTGACCAGCTTCCACTCGTTGTTTTTATCCAGCGCCATGCTGTAGGAGATTTGGTGGGTTTTGTCGGTGCCGGCGACTTCCTGCTGCACATCCACGCGCTTTTGCCCGCTGATATCGCCCTTAGGGGGCAGCACTTGGATTTTAAGGTCTTGATAATTGCCCATGCCCTTGGCCAGGGTTTTCACCATGCCGGAGCGAAACGCGGTGGTGAACTGGCTGCGCTGGGCGGGGCTGGCCTGTTCCCAAGTGGGGCCCATGACGTTTTTGGCGATGAATTCGAAGCTCACCACACTGTCGAGCACCTTGCCGACTTTTTCATAGTACTGCTCTGGGTTGGCCTTGAGGGCTTGGTCGCCACCTTTCACCACCGCCATCATTTCTTGGGTGACCTTCTCCACCACTTGGTGGGGACCGGTTGTTGCCGCAAAACTCGGGCTACTGAGCACCCAAGCAATAATCATCACCCAAAATCCACGGCCTATTTGGCTCAACATAACTTAGTCTCCGTTGAAAATTAAAAGAAAACACCCGCGCACGGGCAGACTACAGGGCGAGGCACCTTACCCTGCGGGGCTTAAACAGGCGCTGAACACATCCGCCAGCGCCAGCAGAAACTCACCGTAATCGGCGTAGGGGCGGGCCTGGGCTAGAGGGTCCGCCACCTGTATGGGCAGAGACAACAGCGCCTGTAATTTCTGCTGATTGCCCTCGCTAAAATCGCTGATTACACAGCGCGCACCCTGTAATTTTTGCTGCACGGCGGATAAGTGTTTGGCACCTAGGCTCTGCTCCGGCAGCACCGACAGGGCCGCCACCTGGTTCAGCCCGAAGTAACTCACCCAGTGGCCGTAGCCGTCGTGGGCGACCCCAAAGGGCACCGCCTGCACAGGGGCAAGGCGGGTTTTGATCTGCGCGCTGACGCTGTCGATGCGCGCGTGTAATAGGCTCAATCGCTGTTGAATGGCCGGGGCCGAGGCGGGCAACAGCGCACACAAGCGCTCGGCAATGGCGCTGGCCATGAGTTTGGCGTTAGCGGGATTGAGCCACAGATGCAGATCCACTCTCGGTTGCTCCTGGGGCCAGGTGAGGCCCGGCAGCTGGCTAAGCTCCAGCTGAGCGCGGGTATCTGGTAGCGCCTTAACCAAAAACCGCTCCAGGTTCGGCCCGATCCATATGACTAAATCGGCTTCACTGAGCAGGCTGCGCTCGGATACCCGCAGGGCGAATTCGTGGGGATCGGCCTTGGCATTTAACAGGCTCTGGGCGCTCACCTCGGGGCCTGCCAAACCCTGTACCAAGAGGTTGACCGGCGCAATGCTGCTCACCACCCGCAGGGGTTCTCCTGCCTGTAAATGCGCCGCCTGCAGCCCGCACAGAACAGCCGCCGCCGTGAGCCACATACCGATTATTCGCCTGCCCATACACACCCACATGGCTGAAAAATCGCCTATGTTATACCATTGCGTTTTTTCCTTCACCGAGACTTTGCCATGGGACAAGCCCACGCCCACAATCACCAACACTGCATCGACACCGCTATAGCGCGCGCTAAAGCCATCTGTGCCGAGGCCGGGGCGAAGCTGACGGCTCAGCGGCAGCTGGTGTTGCAGCTGGTGTGGCAGAGCCACAAACCCCTGGGCGCCTATCCGCTGATGAGCCAATTGCAACAGCTGACCGGCAAGATAGTCGCCCCACCCACGGTGTACCGGGCGCTGGAATTTCTCTTGGAGCACGGTCTGATTCACCGGGTACATAGCCTGAACGCTTTCGTGGGCTGCGATCACCCAGGCCAGCCCCATTCAAGCCAATTGTTAATTTGCCGCAACTGCGGCGATGCCCAGGAGCTGGACAGCGCCACCATCGACGCCTCCATCGCCC
>DAOQGS010000526.1:0-2956 GCA_035338675.1 Cellvibrionaceae bacterium | reverse complement strand
AGGTGTCAAATGATAGGTAAAACCACCGTTCAATTGCTCGGAGGCCATCCACCAACTGTAGGTGTGACCAAAATAACGCGGGTGTTCGGGATTGGTTTCTTTTATCTCCCAAATCAGCCCGGTCACATTGTCCTGCACACAGGACCAATGGCTGCCCGCAGCTTCCGAGCCGTTATCAGCCCAGGCAACTGATTGTTGCGCTAGCGGTTGGCCTTTGGCATCTAATTTAGTCCAATCAAAGCCTGCCACCCCGCCGCCGCGTTTTTTCAAGGCTTTATTAGAATCTCGGCCAAACTCAGCATCTTGCCCAGCCAATCCCGCCTGCGGACACGCCTGTTGTACTTGATCTTGGCTGGCGCACAGGGTTGACCCGGTATCGTTGAGCTGACCGCTAATAGCATAAACAGTGGGGGGTGTTTTGCTGGCGCCACAAGCCACCACGAAAATAGAGGCCGCGGCGCACAATAACACTGCCATTGCACCGCGATATTCACATAAATGTTTTTTCATCACGCACCGACAATAAAACCGATAAAAAGAACTGCGCTAATTTAATTGCGCACAGCCCACGCAGATTGCACCCAACACACAAAAATAAATGCCGAAAATTAATCCCGCCACAGCCATCAAACGTAAGCGCGCAGTTGACTTTAATTGCAGAAACGCAGGAAGCAAAGCGAATTTAATCAACTGCTGCTGCAGAGTGACACAAACGTGACCGACTTGTGAGGGACACCCAGTTTTTTACTCAGCGAACCTCCACTTAAGCACTGCCCAGCAGCACAAGCCAAGGCGGCAAAAAATGGCCGCCTCGCCCCCCTAAAAACAACGGTGAGCATTTTAACCCTGCAACCAGCTGCAGCTGCTTAAGCTCACCAGCAATCTAATACCAAAGGTAATTTCTACCTCCGAATTAATGGTAATTACTCATTAGCAAAACAGCAGAGAAATTCAAACCCAACTCAGACTCCTCAAGCGCTTTTATCCTATAAAACAACAGTTCTCAAGCTACGAGCAGACCCTTTAACGCCGTTTTTAGCTATATCAATCCAGATAATTTTCATTTTGAGATATTTATCAACCCAAATCATGAATGCCATTACAGAAATTTACCCTGGCCTGAGGTAACCTGGGTTCGGAACATAACAAAATTGCGCACCGCATCTTCACCAGCCCACCGCTTAAGGCGGTGGGTCAATACTAAAACTAATAGGGTAATAACTATGCTCAGTATAAGGTCGCTATCGAAAGCTAGCCGAGCTATCAAATTTACAGGAGTACTGGCGACTACCGCCTTGCTATTCGCCTGTGGAGGAGTCGTTGAGCCGACCCCCTCAAGCTCTAGCAGCTCATCTTCCAGCTCGTCTTCCTCGGGTAAAGCCTCTAGCTCTTCCTCGTCGTCTTCATCCTCCTCGACTGGCAGAACATCTAGCTCTTCTTCGTCGTCTTCATCATCCTCCAGTGGTAGAACATCAAGCTCATCGTCTTCCAGCTCCTCAAGCTCTTCAACTGGGTCGGTGTTGGGCAATGTCGCTACGGGTGCTACTCAATTTGAAGCTCAGTGCAGCGTTTGCCACGATCACCAAGGCAGCGGGGCATTTACTGCCCCAAACAAACCAAACTTCAATATTAAGACAGTACAAGCACGGCTCGGCGATATAGGCTTGGTTGACTTCATTGCGAAGTCAATGCCCCCGGGCAACCCCAGCAAATGTGCCACTGCCGACAACTGCGCAGCCAACACCGCCGCCTACATGGTGTCTTTAGCTTCTCAGTTGGCAAGTTCGTGCAACACGAGCACTCAGCCATACGGCATGCGCTCTTTGCGCCTACTCACCGCTAGGGAGTTGAAAAACTCATTGATTGATTTGGGCATCGCCCAAGCCAGTGAATTGACCGATGACATGTTTACTCAGGATGCGACCTACACTAAGAGTAAGTTCCCCATTCACACTCACGTGACTACAGCTGTAGACGATAACCGCATGGATGCCATGTTGTATCTTGCGGATAAGATCACCGCCACCTCAGCCACCCGTCTGCGCAACAATTGGGGCTGTGGCACCAATGCCACCAACTGCGCCAATTCATTTTTAACTTTGGCTGAGCGCATCTTCCGTCGCCCACTGACCGATGCTGAGAAGTCGACCTACAACGCCTTCTTCACTAAGTACGGCGCACAAGTTGGTTCCGAAATTGCCCTGGCCGCTGCTATCACCTCTCCACAGTTCCTCTATCGCTCTGAGCTGGGAACTAAGGTGAGCGATGCGCGCAACAACTCATCCAACTTCGGTACTCAGATCAACCTACAGAACTTGGATCAAAGCGCCTATATCTTGGACAACTACGAGTACGCAACTCTGTTGGCCTATATGTATACCGGCAGTACCCCAGACCAAACCCTAATGCAAGCAGCTAAGAATAATCAGTTGAACACCGAATCTGCGGTTAACTCGCAAATCGACCGCCTGTTGCAAACCTCGCGCGGCCGTGAGCACATCACTGAATTCGGCGCCAACTGGATGCGTACTGACGACGCCTTAAAAGCCCGTCGCCCCAACAATCCTGAGTTCACCGATGACATCAAAAACGACATGGCCAAAGAAGTGCGCGAACTGTTTGGTTATGTATTCTTCACGGCTAACACGTCCTTCGCACAGTTCTATGCCGCTGATTACAGTGTTATTAACAGCCGCCTGGCGTCTTACTACGGTGTGAGCAATTTCAGCGGCGGCACCAGCGATTGGAAGGCCACTACCCTGCCTAACCGCGGCGGTATTATTGGCACCGGTGCCTTCTCGGTGGGCAACTCACAACCTGACCGCTCCGGCCCCATCAAAAAGGCTGTAGACATTCGTGAATTAATGCTGTGCCATCATATAGGAGCGCCCCCAACTGACCTGACCACTACTTCTAAGCGTGAAGAGTTAGTTAAAGCCGCTGCCCAGCGTGAAAA
>DAOQGS010000525.1:0-2966 GCA_035338675.1 Cellvibrionaceae bacterium | reverse complement strand
TTAGTGGCTCGGTGAATCAAAGTACTCATACGATGCAACATAAAGATTATGATGCGTGGAATAGAGAAATGACTTATGGGGCCGGTCGTGGGCGTAGCACTGTTCAAAAAGGGTTTCATGCGGTTGATCGGTTAGGGCGTAAAGCAGTTAAGGCAATACCTAACTATTTGAAATAAAAATTATGAAAAAATATATTTGTGGAGTTTTGTTATCTATGACGTTTCTTACATCGCTTATGGCTGGCGCTAAAGAGCCTGTAATGTTCGAGCGAGTAATTCAGCTCCCACACGCTGAATTGCGTTTTAGTATGGCTGAAGATTTTTCGAGGGATATGCCTGCAGCGCCTTTAGTGGAAAAGTTGACAGTTGATATGTTGAGTGGGTTGAAGACGCCTGGAGATCGTTTTGTTATCGGGCGACGGTGGTGGGATCTAAAACCACCCGGTTGGTTTAAAAAGCCATTGGGCAGCATGCAAATGACTATATCTATTGGCGGTGGTATTGATGTTGGCCAGCTGAATTTTTGCAAGATGACACAATCTGAATTTTTGATTTTTTATAGAGAATCTTTAGTCAATAAGTGGAAGCCTCATAATGAAGGAATTGCATCTGCTGATTTATTAAAGTTTGGCGTGAATGTATACCCATTTTTTAGCGGAAGAGGACAAGAATATATACCATATTTTGAATTTAAGAAAAATAATAAAGGAATTATATGGCTTTCTTCAGGGGCAGGTCAGGATGCGAATATGTATTATTATTTTTCTGCTCCAGTCGGTGCGGCTAATTTCGTGGAGGTTGAGTTCATCGGCGCCCCTGATTTGAATGGCTCCCCATATTTATTCCAAAATTTAGTAATGGAGAGAGCACGGCTGATCAATGAAAGCGTTTTGGTGGCGTTTGGAAAGGAAAATTGTTTGGCTTTAGGTGGGGGAAACTGGATTGAAGCCAATTCGGTGGAGTTGCTAAAACCTGACCCTTCGCTCTTGCCGAAACCTATTCCGGTCGAAGAATTTCTCCGGAAAAATGGATTAAAAGAATTGCCCGGTACGCGAGAGTTGCTTGAGGGGAGCAAAAATAATCTATTTTAGTGTGCGTGATTACTATTTGGTATTAAGTTAGTTGACACGTTGGAGCTGCTAAGTTAATAGTATTTTAATTGGTTTGTGTGAGCAAGACAGTGGCTAGAAGCCACTGTCGATCATTTATGCGGTTATTTTTCTGAAAGTAGCATGGCTGAATATTGTAGCCCTGCTAAATAAAACACAATCATTATAGTGCTCTGTAGAAACACGACTGTGCAAAGCAGTTCGATTAATTCTACCCATTTATATTTTAATGTTAGCCATGGAATCATTATTAGTTGTTTGTATTTTGTAAATTTGTGTTTTCTGCATAGTCTTATAATCGAGGCGTTGTTTTTCTTTAGGCTGTCTTTGAAGATGTTTTTATAGAATAGCGTAATGTTGGCATAGCTTGCGGCTGCAAAGATCGAAAAGAATAGTAATGAAAAAGCCATAAGCCCGGTGTGGTGCTGTGGTTTAATTGTGCTTTTATATGTTGCGAGCAGTGCAAAGCTTAGCAAAATTGCTTGTGGAGTGATGTTTCTGAGGTAATTAAGAAATGGTTCCCTTCCTTCGTTTAAGATGGCGATACGAGAAAATATACTGCGTTTTTTCATGCTGATGCCTGTGTAGTGGGTTCGGGTGTTCACTATAAGGTAAATCAATTTCAGTATTGTTGGGTGCTAATGGGCGCCAAAAATTCTAACTGTATTTCAAAGCATTTTATCTGTGTCTGACTGCGCCCACGTGGTTGCCCCTTAATTGTTGATGTGTAATGGAGCGGAAGGTATGCCTTGTTTTTTTTATATGCCACGTGTGATTGGCTGCGCTTTAGGCGGTGTGTTGTATTTATTTGGCTCTGCTGGGTGGGCTGGCCCAGAAGGTGGGCAAATTGTCGCCGGACAGGGCGTTATAGAGCAGGTAGAAAAAGAAACCCGCATTCAACAAGCCAGTGACCGGCTAAGCATAGACTGGAAAAGCTTTGATATTAATGCCGATGAGCGAGTGTTGTTTATTCAACCGAATAGCACCTCTATCGCGTTTAACCGCATCCTGAGCAATAAAGGCTCTTTAATTCAAGGCCGTATTGATGCTAATGGGCAGGTGGTGTTAATTAACCCCAATGGGCTAATTTTTACGGAAGGCGCCAGCGTTAATGTAGGTGGTTTAGTTGCCTCCGCTTTGCAGATGAGCGATCAGGATTATTTAAATGGCCAATTTACCCTCAATGCGTTAGAGGGCAGTGAAGGCCGGGTCATTAATTCCGGCCTGTTAAATGCCGCCACGGGCGGCACGATTAGTTTGCTCGGCCAAAGTGTCGAAAACAAAGGCTTAATTAGCGCCCAGTTGGGGCGCGTGAATGTGGCAGCGGGTAAAGAGGCCATTGTAACTTTTGAGCCCAATGGCTTAGTGGGCGTAAGGGTTGCTGAGGCTATTTTACAAAAAGACCTGGGTGTGGATGCTGCCATTATTAATGCTGGGGAGGTTAAAGCCGCAGGCAGCAAGGTATTAATGACGGCCAGCACCAGTAAAGATATTTTTAGCCAAGCGGTTAATGTAGGTGAATTATCCGCAGCTAAAAGCGTGGTGGTAAATGCCGATGGCAGTTTTACGCTGGGGGCGGGTGCAGATATAAAAAATACCGGCGCCATTAATGTAGGTGCAGCGGCGCAGGCGGGCGAAGCGGTGTTGCTGGGGGCCAACATTACTAACCAAGGCAGTATTCAGGCCGACAGCCAAACCAGCCATGCGGGTCACATTGAAATTACCGCCCAAAACATTAACGAAACAAAAGACCAAGGCACTGTAACGGCCATCGCCCATGGTGCGGGCAAAGGTGGGGATATTAAATTGCTCGGTGAGAAAGTCGGCCTATTGGATAGCGCCCGAGTAGATGCTTCGG
>DAOQGS010000524.1:0-2970 GCA_035338675.1 Cellvibrionaceae bacterium | reverse complement strand
ACTGCCCTGTCCGCAATAACCCAGTCCGAATTTGGCGCCAGACGGCGCGCGCTCATGGACGCCATGGAGACCGACTCCATCGCCATCATCCCCTCCGCCCAGGAGAAAATCCGCTCCCGGGACACCCACTACAGCTTCCGCCAAGACAGCGATTTTCATTACTTAAGCGGCTTTAACGAGCCCCAAGCGGTGCTGGTGTTGCTGCCCGGCCGCAAGCAGGGGGAATACGTGATCTTCTGCCGGGAGCGCAACCTTGAAAAAGAAATATGGGATGGGTTTCGCTACGGGCCGGAAGGGGCCTGCGCCAGCTTCGGCGCCGATGATGCCTACCCCATCGACGACATAGACGACATATTGCCGGGCCTGATTGAGGGCCGTAAACGGGTCTATTACGCCCTCGGCCAGGAGCCGAGTTTTGACAGCCGGGTGATGGGCTGGGTGAACCATATTCGCAGCAAGGTGCGCAGCGGCGCGGTGCCGCCGGGGGAGTTTATCGACCTTAACCACCTGCTGCACAACCTGCGCCTGTTCAAAAGCCCCGCCGAGCAGGTGGTGATGGGAGAGTCCTGCGCCCTGGCCGCCCGCGCCCATGTGCGCGCCATGCAGGTGTGCAAACCCGGTATGTTTGAATACCAGCTGGAGGCGGAAATCCTCCATGAATTTGCCATGGGCGGCGCTCCCAACCCGGCCTATAACACCATAGTGGGCGGCGGCGCCAATGCCTGTGTGTTGCACTACATCAACAACAACTGCGCCCTTAAAGACGGCGATTTAGTGCTGATTGACGCAGGTTGTGAATACCAGGGGTACGCGGCGGACATCACCCGCACCTTTCCGGTGGGCGGGCGTTTCTCCCCTGAACAGCGCGCCCTCTACGACCTAGTTTTAGATGCCCAGCTAGCCGCCATCGAAGCGGTAAAACCCGGCAACCACTGGAATCAGCCCCACGAGGCGGCGGTGCGGGTGTTAACCGCAGGCCTGCTGCGCTTGGGGCTGTTGCAAGGGGAGCTGGACGAGCTGATTGAACGGCAGGCCTACCGGCCCTTTTACATGCACCGCACCGGCCACTGGCTGGGCCTGGATGTGCACGATGTGGGGGATTACAAGGTGGGCGGCGACTGGCGCCTGTTTGAGCCGGGCATGGTGTTAACCGTGGAGCCTGGCCTGTATGTGGGCAAAGACGAGCCGAGCGTTGCGAAAAAGTGGCGGGGCATAGGTATTCGCATTGAGGACGATGTATTGGTGACGGCGGATGGCTGCCGGGTGTTAACCAGCGGTGTGCCGAAAACCTCCGCCGCCATTGAGGCTTTGATGGCGGGCCAAGGGCCGCTGCTTTGATGGCGCCGCAAGGTATCGCCATTATCGGCGGCGGCATGGTGGGGGCGAGCCTCGCCCTGCTGCTCTCCCGCGCCCTGCCCAGGTGCCCCATTCGCCTGTTTGAATCCAACCCCCTGCTTAACGGCAGCGAGGAAAAATCCGCCGCCGTGCAAGGCAGTTGGGATGGCCGCTCCACGGCGCTGGCCCCCACCTCGGTGGAGTTATTTACTGCCCTGGGCCTGTGGCCGCAGATCGCCCCCTTTGCCACCGCCATCGAGCGCATCCATGTCTCCGACCAGGGCAGCTGGGGCCTAAGCCAATTTACCCGCGCCGATAACCGCCAACAGCCCCTGGGCCAGGTGGTGGAAAACGCAGGCTTGCACCCAGTGTTGCATCAGGCCCTGGCACAAAACCCCAGCATCCAGGTGATTCCCGCCGCCCAGGTGACAGCCCTGCGGCCCTTAAGTGGCGGTATGCAGGTAATCTCGCGGGCCGATGGGCAGGAGCAGCAGTGGCCCAGCCAGCTGGTGATTCTCGCCGACGGCGCCGACTCCCCCCTGCGCAAAGCCCTGGGGGTGGCCGCCCGTGAGGTGCCCTATGAGCAGACCGCCCTGGTGGCCAATGTGCGCACCAGCCTGCCCCACGGCGGCTGCGCCTTTGAGCGCTTCTGCCCGGACGGCCCCATGGCCCTGTTGCCCCGCGGCCAATCCCCCCAGGCGCATATAGCAGGCCTAGTCTGGACCTTCCCGCAGAGTCAGCAGGAGTTAATTGCAGGCCTTAGCGATAGCGAGCTGCTCGAGCGTTTACAAGGCGCCTTCGGCTACCGCTTAGGCCGTTTTGAAGCCCTAGGCCAGCGGCAGTTTTACCCACTGCGCCTGGTGGTGGCCAAAGAACAGGTGCGCTCCCACTTGGTTTTGCAGGGCAATGCGGCGCACTTTTTACACCCGGTGGCAGGCCAGGGGTTTAACCTCTCCCTGCGGGATGGCTTGCGCCTAGCCCAGGTGTTAAGTGAAGGCGCAGCCTTAGGGGAGCAGTTGGGGGAGCTGAAACAACTGCAGCGCTATGCCCAGGCCGCCGAGGCCGATCAAAACCGCACTATTGCTTTGAGTGACGGCTTTAACCGTATTTTCTCCCGCAAGGAGCGCTCGCTGCGCTGGGGCCGAGATATAGGCATGCTGCTGCTGGAGAGCGTTCCTGCGGTGCGGGCGGCGTTTATTCGCCAACTCTCCGGCCGCGCCCAGCCGGTTAACTTGCCTCGGGAGCTGACGGGTGGAGCTTAATTCTGAATACCCAGTGGTTGTGGTGGGGGCAGGCCTCGTAGGGGCCAGCCTCGCCCTGGCCCTACGCCTGCGGCTACCCCATCTGGCCATTCTATTAATCGATCAACAGGGCCCCCAACAACCCCTGGCCCCAGGGCAGATGGACCCGCGAGTGGTCGCCCTTAACCTCGCCTCCCAAACCCTCTTGGATCAACTGGGGGTGTGGGGCGGCTTAGAGCGGCTGTGCGCCTATGAGCAGATGCAGGTATGGGACGGCGAGGGCAGCGGCGCCATCGAGTTTGCCGCCCGCGAACTGGGCCAGGAGCAGCTGGGCTGGATTGTCGAGAACGGCCATGTGCTGGCCGAATTACACCGGCTGATCGCGGCGGCGCCG
>DAOQGS010000523.1:0-2974 GCA_035338675.1 Cellvibrionaceae bacterium | reverse complement strand
GACCTCATCAGTGAGCCCTGCGCTGGCAACTGCTTTGGGCATACCGTACACCACGCAGCTGGCTTCGTCCTGTCCCCAAATGGTCGCCGTTTTGTCCTTGAGTAGGCGAGCCCCTTCACAGCCATCGGCGCCCATACCGGTTAAAACCACCCCCAAAACAGCACCGCCAAACTCATTGGCGGCAGAGGCAAAGGTAATATCCACAGACGGCTTGTAGTTCATGCGCTCATCGCCCGGCAGAATCTTAATGACTCCACGGCCGCGCTCAAAAATAAGCTGGTGCCCACCCGGTGCTATATACACATGGCCCGGCACCAATTGATCCCCTGTGGCGGCCTCTTTCACCCGCACCTGGCACTGCCGATCCAATCGCTCCGCCAAGGCCTTGGTAAAGTTCGGCGGCATATGCTGCACAACAACAATGGGTACGCTGAAGCTTGCACTCAGCTGCATCAATACTTCCGTTAGGGCCATGGGCCCGCCGGTTGAGGAGCCGATAATTACCAAGCGAACGCGCCCCCGCAGGGGTTTAGCTGCGGGCCTGGATTCAACCGGCCTGGAGTCGTTGGGCCTAGAATCAACAGACGTGGTCTCGAGCGGTTTGTGCGCAGCAGGATTGAGATAAGCAGGGGCGGCACCGGGTGTTACGGAAGGTGTGGGCGTTGCAGGCTGTCGCCCCTGTGTATCGCGCGGCCTCGCGGCGGGTACGGGCCTGCTGGCGTCAGCGCTCGGATTACTTGATGTATGAGTAGGTGCAGGCACCCGCACATTGGATTTTTTGGCGAAGGTTAATAGGGTTTCGTGCAGTTTACGTTTTAACTCGGCGGAGTTGCGCGAGACCTCCGCAAAATTTTTCGGGATAAAATCCACCGCCCCCGCCGCCAGGGCATCAAGGGTTGTCCTGGCGCCTTCGTAGGTGAGCGATGAAAACATCACAATCGGCACTGGGCGTTCACTTAAAATTAATTTAATGGCGGATACCCCATCCATATAGGGCATTTCATAGTCCATAGAAATAATATCCGGCTTTAAATCCCGCGCCATATCCACCGCTTCCCGGCCATTGGCGGCTATGCCTACCACTTTTAATTCCGGGTGCTCATTAATTATTTCCTTCAAGCGCACCTGAAAGAAATTCGAATCATCGACTATGAGCACGTTATAAACCACTGTCACTCCTCGGTGTTTTTACGTTGAGACCCAAACCGCTCAATAGCCGCCTGCAGCAATCTCGTTTTAATTATCACAACTCTCCCTTGCTACTGCGGCTCCCTCACACCAATAATTTGCCTTTATAGCTGCACTTATTAGCTGTGAAGAACCTAATGCGGGCGCATCAACCGCCCACATAGCGTTTTAACATGCTCGGCACATCTAATATCAAAGCAATGGTGCCATCGCCCGTAATAGTGGCCCCCGCCATACCCGGTGTACCTTGCAACATTTTACCCAGGGGTTTAATCACCACTTCCTCCTGGCCAATTAACTGATCCACCACAAACCCCACGCGCCGGGTACCCACATTCACAATTACCACATGGCCTTGTTTGGGGCGCTCAAACGAGGTTAAGCCTTTTACCAACCAGCGCTTTAAATGAAAAATCGGAATCGCTTTGGCGCGCACCGTCACACATTCCTGTCCATCCACTATGTGCGCTTTGGTTAAATCCATATGGAAAATTTCGTTCACACTCACCAAGGGTAAAGCAAAGGTTTGTCTGCCCAGCATAATCATCAGGGTGGGCATAATTGCCAGGGTGAGCGGCACTTTTATCGCAATGCGTGTGCCCTCGCCTATTTTGGAGAAAATTTCAATGGAGCCATTTAATTGGCTGATTTTTGTTTTCACCACGTCCATGCCCACACCGCGGCCAGAAATATCGGAAATTTCTGACTTGGTGGAAAAACCTGGGGCAAAAATTAAATTAAACGCTTCCATATCCGACAAACGCGCGGCGGCGTCCGGGTCCACTATGCCTTTTTCAATGGCTTTTTCCCGCAATTTTTGCGGGTCCATACCGCCGCCGTCGTCGGTAATAGACAGCAAAATATGATCGCCTTCCTGCTCTGCGGAGAGCACAATTTTACCGGTGCGGGGTTTACCCGCGGCTTCGCGCACGGCGGGTAATTCAATGCCGTGGTCAACGGAATTGCGCACCAAGTGCACCAATGGGTCCGCGAGCGCCTCTACCAGGTTTTTATCCAGGTCCGTCTCTTCACCCACTAAATCTAAATTAATTTCTTTTTTCAAATTGCGGGCTAAATCGCGCACCACACGGGGAAAACGACCAAACACCTTTTTGATCGGTTGCATGCGGGTTTTCATCACCGCCGTTTGTAAATCGGCAGTTACCACATCCAAATTAGCAACCGCTTTGGCGAGGGCTTCGTCGCTGGAATCCAAACCCAAACGCACCAGGCGGTTGCGCACCAATACCAGCTCACCCACCATATTCATGATGTCGTCCAGGCGCTGAGTATCCACCCGCACGGTGGTTTCGGTGGCCACGGCATGGGTTGCGCTATCTCGATTGCGGGCCTCTTCGTCGGCCTCGGCGGCGCGCGCAGGTGGCGCAGCGCGGATTACCGGCGCAACCGGCGGCGAAACAGCGGCGGGGGGAATCTCCGCCCCGGCGCTGCGGCTGGGTTCTGGGGCGGCAGGTTCTACGCGGGCGGCGGCAGGCGGCGGCGTTGGCGGTGCACTGGCCACTTTCTCAGTCGTTGTAGGGCCCTTGCCGCGACCGTGCAATTGGTCGAGCAAATGCTCAAACTCGTCATCGGAAATAATATCGGCGGCAGGCGCAGCGGTCGCAGCAGGCGCACTGGGTGCAGAGGCTACGGAGGGTGCAGATGCCCGGCCAGGCCCTTTACCTGTGCCGTGCAATTGATCGAGCAGGCTTTCAAATTCAGCGTCGGATATTTCATCAGAGGCAGGCTCAGCCTTCGCGGTTACAGGCTCAACTTTAGCCGCAGG
>DAOQGS010000522.1:0-2979 GCA_035338675.1 Cellvibrionaceae bacterium | reverse complement strand
TGTCATTGCCCACGAGGTGGGCCACCACGTGCAATATCTATTAGGTATTAACGCCCAAGTTGAAAAACGCTCCGCCGGATTATCCGCGGTTGAGCGCAATCGCCTTTCAGTTAAACAAGAATTACAGGCCGATTGTTTTGCGGGCATTTGGGGATTTTACGCGAAACAAAAAGGTAATTTTTTGGAAACGGGCGATTTAGAAGAGGCCCTCAACGCCGCCAGCGCCATCGGCGATGATCATTTACAAGCAGCCGCAGGCCGCCCTGTGCGCCCAGAATCCTTCACCCACGGCAGCGCAAAAGAGCGCGTTTATTGGTTTAATAAAGGCTTTAATGAAGGCTCCGTGGCAAGCTGCAATACATTTACAAGCACGTAATATTAAATTTTCGCAAGCAATACAGTCGCAAGATTGCTCGAATTTACCATTAATACTTACTTTGCAGCTTTTTAAAATATTTCCTTTCTCACTATGGCGGCGTTAAATTTGGGCTAGCGCACTGCATTAATGGTTATCCATCCGGTGCCACCTCCGCTTTTTGCCATTTTCAATACCAACAGGTTGAGTGAGGAAATTTTCAGACGCCCCCAGGCTAATCCGCAAAGTTATTAAGCCGATCTTAAAAGCCCGTCAAACTCTGCGCGAATGGAAATTATTTGCATTCCATAAAAAGTCACTCATTAAATTGCTGAATCGGCAAAATAAAATCTGTTCTGTTGGGTGTTTAATCCACACTTAAGGTTTTACATTTAGGCTTGTCTAAACCCACCATACATCGGTTATTTCATGCGCATCACACTTTTATGCACTGCCCTGGCCAGCCTTATGCTGACCGGCTGCAGTCAACTGGGCGTTAAGTCCTATGAGCGGGGCCTGTTGGCCAAAGAATCCATGTTGCTCACATCAGATCCCATTGAAGCGGGTTTGGATGAGCATATTTATTTCAGTAAAGAAGCCAGCAGCGGCGGCCGCGGTTTTGGCGGAGGTGGCTGCGGATGCAACTAACTAAATCGGGCACGATTGCCCAAGCCCTCGCGGGCGCCACCTGTGCCCTGTTGGGCCTGAATACTCAAGCGGGCGAAGCGGGCAGCTGGGATTTTGATACCGCCGTGCTGTATTACGGTGAAGACAACGGCCGGGTGCAAGCCCTGGAGCCGGTGGTAGCCGCCACCCGTTATTTTGCCGATGAGCGCCAATTGGGTATCAAATTGACCCTCGACTCCCTCACCGGCGCATCCCCCAACGGCGCCACCCCCTCGGATCAACCACAAACCTTTACCCGCCCCAGCGGCAAGGGCGCCTACACCATCGCCCCCGGTGAAGCCCCCCTGGATGACACCTTTAAAGATACCCGCGGTGCGCTCAATCTCAATTGGTCGTCCCCTATTAACAGCGACTGGCGCTACAGCAGCGGGTTTAATGTCTCCGCCGAGCACGACTACTTTAGCGCTGGCCTCAATGGCTCGATTAGCCGTTATTTAAACGAGAAAAATACCGAGCTTACCCTGGGCCTTGCGGCCGCCAGCGATTCGGTAAAACCCGAAGGGGGCGTGCCGAAGGGTTTAGTGCGGGTTCCCAAAGCGGGTGTTGCTGACTTCTGGCCCCAATTTGATAGCACCCGCCAGGGCGACAGCGACACTAAAACCCTTACCGATGTGCTTTTGGGGGTGACGCAAGTTATTAACAAGCGCACCATCATGCAGTTTAACTACTCCTTAAGCACTAGCAGCGGCTATCTGACGGACCCGTATAAATTGCTCAGCGTTATCGACGCGACCAGCGGTAAAAATGCGCTGGATGGCACTGGTGCGCCTATTTATGTGTACGAACAGCGGCCGGATTCGCGCACCAAACACGCTTTTTTCTGGCAGACCAAATACATGCTCGAGCGCGGCGATGTGATCGACGGCTCCTACCGTTTTATGACCGATGACTGGGGCATTACCTCCCACACCATCGACTTAAAATACCACTGGCAGTTGGATCACGCGTACCTTGAGCCCCATTTGCGTTATTACACCCAATCGCAAGCGGATTTTTACCACCGCTACGCGTTGAATACGGATTACAACAGCAGCACCCAAACGCTTAATTTAAGTGACGCCAGTGCGGATTACCGCCTGGGTGATTTAACCGGCACCACCGTCGGCCTTAAATACGCACGGCAATTTAATCAGCAGGAATTCTCCGTGCGCGCGGAGTATTTCCTGCAAAGTAATTCCGGCGATAAAGGCGTGGGTGCATTGGCTAATCAGGAGTTATACCCTGACACCAATGCGGTACTGTTTACCCTGGGTTATTCGTTTTAATCCGGCAACAGCTGCAAAGGTTCAAATTGACCCGGCCAATATGCCGGGTCAATTTTTTTAGTGTCAGTTTTTTAAATAGTGCCACGCAGCTGTTCGTTTTCGTACGCAAATTTACGCGCAACGATTTGAGCAGTTATTATTTGCTCCTGCTGGCCGGGCATTTGTTACCTGTTTTCGCGAGCGGCCGCCCAGGCCTTAAACTGGGCTTCATTTTTCTATTTCATGCGAATTTCACGGGGCCCCATGCTTAGCCTAACTCTCGCTCCGCCCCATAATCCGCTCAACCACCCAGCCCCTAAGCTTATTCGCCAAGCCGATCAACTCTGGCAATTAACCTTTAACGCCATGGCCAGCCCCTGTGAAGTCTTAGTGGATGCGCCGCAATTAGCCGTGGCGCAATTAGTCCCCCTATGTGAACAGCTGGTGAGCGAAACCTGGCGCATTGAGCATAAATACAGTCGTTATCAGGCGGGTAATATCATCCACCGGCTCAACCAGGCACAGGGCCAGCCGGTGTTGTTGGATCACGAAACCCAGCAATTAATCGCCTTTGCCGATACCTGCTTTCAATTAAGCGGCGGTTTATTTGATATTACCTCGGGAATTTTGCGGCGGGTGTGGCGCTTTAAACCCGACCAACCCGTCCCCAGGCAAGATCAAATTGACGCCCTG
>DAOQGS010000521.1:0-2980 GCA_035338675.1 Cellvibrionaceae bacterium | reverse complement strand
GAACATTTCCACACCAGTACAAGTAGTTTTGGTGGTGGCGCGAATGCCGACGATTTCAACTTCTTCACCCACTTTTACAATGCCACGCTCTACACGGCCAGTTACTACAGTACCGCGACCAGAGATGGAGAATACGTCTTCGATTGGCATCAAGAAAGGCTTGTCGATGGCGCGCTCAGGTTGTGGGATGTAAGAATCCAGAGCCTGTACCAGTTTACGAACAGCGGATACGCCCAGTTCGTTGTCGTCTTTACCTTCCAGAGCCATCAGAGCAGAACCTGCAATGATTGGAGTGTCGTCACCTGGGAATTCGTAGGTGTTCAATAGGTCCCGAATTTCCATCTCAACCAGCTCCAACATTTCGTTGTATTCGTCAGAACCTACACCGCCACAGTCGTCAGCCAACAGATCAGCTTTGTTCAAGAACACCACGATGTAAGGTACGCCTACTTGGCGAGACAACAGGATGTGCTCGCGGGTTTGCGGCATAGGGCCGTCGGTGGTGCCGCATACGAGAATCGCGCCGTCCATCTGGGCAGCACCGGTGATCATGTTTTTCACATAGTCGGCGTGGCCTGGGCAGTCTACGTGGGCGTAGTGACGATCAGCTGAATCGTATTCCACGTGTGAGGTAGAGATGGTGATACCACGAGCTTTTTCTTCAGGCGCTTTGTCGATGCCGTCAAAAGCAACCGCTTGGCCACCCCAGGTTTCTGCGCAGACGCGAGTAAGAGCTGCTGTCAGCGTCGTTTTACCGTGGTCTACGTGGCCAATGGTGCCGACGTTTACGTGGGGTTTGTTACGTTCAAATTTAGCCTTTGCCACTGTTGTTTCCTCTTAATAAGGTTTTTAAGTTAAAAAAGTTTGCGTACTTTAGCCGCCAGTTGAGTTTCTGGCGATAATTTCTTTGACAATGTTGGCCGGAGCTTCACTGTACTGGGCAAATTCCATCGAATAGGTGGCGCGCCCCTGGGTGGCCGAACGCAGTGCGGTCGCGTAGCCAAACATCTCGGCCAAGGGGACCTCGGCATTGATGATCTTACCCATGGAAGACTCTTCCATACCCAATATCAGGCCGCGGCGGCGATTGAGATCGCCCACCACATCACCCATGTTTTCCTCTGGCGTGATCACCTCAACCTTCATGACAGGCTCAAGTAATACAGCACCGCCGTGCTGGGAAAGCTTTTTGGTGGCCATAGAAGCAGCAATTTTAAAGGCCATTTCAGATGAGTCCACATCATGGTAAGAGCCATCATAGACCGTGGCCTTTAAGCCCAGCAGAGGATAACCCGCCAGCACGCCGTTTTTCATTTGCTCTTCAATGCCCTTGCCGATGGCCGGAATAAACTCCTTGGGCACCACGCCGCCAACAACTTCGTTGACAAATTCTAAGCCTTCTTTTTCACCTGGCTCAAAACGAATCCAGCAGTGGCCGTACTGGCCGCGCCCGCCGGACTGGCGAACAAATTTACCTTCAATTTCGCAGGTGTTGCGAATAGCTTCTCGATAGGCCACCTGAGGCTTGCCCACATTGGCTTCGACGTTAAATTCCCGCCGCATCCGATCAACAATGATATCCAGATGCAACTCACCCATGCCCGAGATAATGATCTGGCCAGTTTCTTCGTCGGTTTTCACCCGGAAAGAAGGGTCTTCTTGGGCCAATTTACCCAATGCCACTCCCATTTTTTCCTGGTCGGCCTGGGTTCGCGGCTCCACCGCCAGGGAAATGACCGGCTCGGGGAATTCCATGCGCTCAAGGGTAATGACGCTTTCAATAGCGCAAAGCGTATCTCCAGTGGTGACATCTTTTAGGCCGATGCCAGCGGCTATGTCGCCAGCCAACACCTCTTTAATTTCGTCCCGCTGGTTGGCGTGCATCTGCACCATCCGACCAATGCGCTCTTTGCGACCCTTAACCGGATTGAACACCGCATCGCCAGAATTAAGTGTGCCGGAATAGACGCGGAAAAAGGTCAAGGTGCCCACAAAGGGGTCGGTGGCAATTTTAAAGGCCAGCGCAGCAAAGGGTGCCGCGTCGTCCGCATGGCGCACGGCGGTTTGGCCGTTCTCTAAGATACCCTCGATCGGCTTAACTTCGGTGGGTGCCGGCAAGTACTCGATGACAGCATCCAGCATGGCCTGCACGCCTTTATTTTTAAACGCCGAGCCACCGATAACGGGGATAATTTCACCCGCCAGGGTGCGGGCGCGAATGCCCGCCTTGATTTCGTCCTCGGTGAGCATCTCGCCACCTAGGTACTTATCCATATATTCGTCATTGGCTTCCGCCGCTGATTCCACCAGGAAGTTGCGCATGTCTTCGCACTCGTCCTGTATATCGGCGGGAATATCACCATAGGTGAAGGTCATGCCCTGGTCTTGTTCATTCCAGATGATGGCCTTCATTTTGATCAGATCAACCACGCCCTTAAAGTGTTCTTCGGCGCCGATGGTCATTTGCAATGGCACCGGGTTGGCACCCAAGCGATTTTTCAGCTGGGCAACAACACGGCGAAAGTCCGCCCCGGTGCGATCCATCTTGTTGACGAACACCAGGCGCGGCACATGGTATTTGTTGGCTTGGCGCCATACAGTTTCGGTCTGCGGTTGCACACCTGAGGTGCCGCATAACACTACTACCGCACCGTCGAGCACTCGCAGAGAACGTTCAACTTCAATAGTGAAGTCAACGTGGCCAGGAGTATCGATAATATTGATGCGATGGTCTTCGAATTGTTGCCCCATCCCCTTCCAGAAGCAGGTAGTGGCGGCGGAGGTGATAGTGATACCACGCTCTTGTTCTTGGGCCATCCAATCCATGGTGGCAGCACCGTCGTGAACCTCACCGATTTTGTGGGACACACCCGTATAAAATAGAACGCGTTCGGTAGTAGTGGTTTTACCTGCGTCTACGTGGGCGCAGATACCAATATTGCGGTAGCGTGCGATGGGAGTTTTGCGTGCCACGGTGAAC
>DAOQGS010000520.1:0-2983 GCA_035338675.1 Cellvibrionaceae bacterium | reverse complement strand
CGCGGCCCGCATCGCGATGGTCCTCGCGGACGGCCAGGATGCGCCGCCGCCGCAGGTCGATGACGAAGTCGGCATAGCGCAGGGGCAACGCCGGCGTGATGGGCTGCGGCTCCTCGCCGGGCTTGTACGCTGCTTCTTTGCCGTCGGCAGACGCTTTACTCAATAAAGCGTTGTGAAAGTTATCATACTTAAATTGCAGTGCATCCCAATAAAAATTCACGGTGCAATTGTTTAAAAAGGCCAAGGGCGGTTTGGGGAGTTTGTAGGTAACACCTAAACCAAAATTGGTGGAACTGAATTGGCTGAGTTCTTTATCGCGGGCGAGAAAGGTTTGGAAATCTTTATGGGGGAAAATATCTGCGTAAAAATCCGCTTGTGATTGAGAATAGGCGCGCAATTTAGCTTCAAAAATCCAGGTGCGCTTCCAAGGATGCACGTATTTTAGTTCGTAGGTGGTGGCATCTACCCCCCAACTGTCTTGGAAAAATTTTACTTCGCCTTTTATTGATGAGCGAAACGGCAGGTAATAAATATTGCGCAGTGCAATGGCATCGCTATTGTGGGTTTGCGGGTAGCGTTCGGTTTGATAGCTGACCTTACCGTCATCAAGGTAACGCACGGAGCGGTAAGGGTTATTTAAATAGCCGTTATCAATGACCGATTCAACATTGGCGGTGGCCAACCAATTTTTGGTAATCACCTGGCTTAAGCCTAGGCTAAAGCGCTGGTGTTTTTGGCTGGCTTCAAATTGTACCGGGTCGCTCTCATCGCCATTCATCATCACCGTGTCATCGCCCCGGGTATAGCCCATGGTGACAGTGGTGAGGTCCCCAAAAAAATCCTGTGAAATACCGAAATTGATTGTGTTGGCTTCGTAGTCGTTTTCGCTGGAATTAGTAAAACCCAAGCTGTAGATGGTGGTGTCGTTGAGGTAGTCCACGCCGGTGGAATATTCGGTGCGCTGCTCGGAGTATTTACTGCCTGCAGTCATAACGTCGATGGAGGCGCTGGAGACCATGTCGGTGTAGTAGTTAGCGTACACCGACGCGGTATCTTTAAAATTCTTGCGCACTAACACCGATGGGCCGTTAACGGTTACGCCGCCGCCATCGTAGGAGTGGTAAAGCAGGTCAGCGCTTTCCTCGGGGAGAATGGCTGCTTGTAGGTTGAGGCTCAAAAAAACCAGCAGCGCAGCGGCTAGAACTTTAATTGCAGCCACAGCCACCTCCGGCACTGCCGTCGGCGCCGCGTGCGGCTTCGCGGGCCTCGTACACGTGGTTCATGTATTTACCGGCCACCGCGCTGCGCTCCAGTTTCATTACCGGGTCAGCCAAGTGGCCCCGCTCGTAAGCTTTTACCCAGGGCTCGGGTTGTAGGTGGCTGCAGCCACAGGAAGTTATTAACACTACTATCGCAGCTAGGTTGCGCATATCACTTGGCCAGTAATTCTATAACTTTGGTGGCGTACACAAGGTCGTCACCGGATTTATAACCTTGATGCACATGGGCCAGGTTGCCGTCTCGATCGACAAAGAAGGTAACCGGTTGTGAAGGGGCTATGTACAGTTTAGCCGTGCTCCATTTGCTGTCATCCAAAATTGGGAAAGAGACGGGATGTTCTTTGAGGTATTCGTCGCGGGATTCGTTATCCACGTCCACATTTAACCCCAAAACCACGAGGCCAGCTGTTTTGTGGGTTTGAGCAAGGTTGTCTAACACCGGCATTTCTGCTCGGCAGGGTGGGCACCAGCTGGCCCAGAAATTCACCAGCACAACTTGCCCCTTAAAGTGGGACAGCTTGACGGTTTCGCCCCGTATGGACTGTAGGGTGAAGTCAGGAGCTGGGGGGAGTTTAGCGGCGACTTGGCTGGCTGACCCCGAGGTGGGGAGCGCGTTACCCAGGGTGGCGGCCCCATGGCTATGGCTGGCTAGCAGAGCCAGACAGCACAGTATGAGGCCCTTGCCCTGATGGCCCCAAGGCGCAGCAAAAGGGCGGGCTAGTTTAGCCTGGGGGCTCTGTTTAGCCTGGGGGCTCTGGCCGCTCCGCCTGTGGGCTTTGGCTGTTGGCAGGCTAAACCTGCCGCAGCCAAAGCCGATAGCGGGAGCGGCCAGGTTGGGCATTACTTAGCTAACAACTCTTTAACAGTGGCAGCGTATACCTTGTCGTCGCCCGCTTTAAAGCCTTCGTGGGCGTGGACTAGGTTGCCAGCGCGATCCACAAAAAAGCTGGATGGCTGGGTTTTGCTTTTCAGCAGGCCTGCAACTGCATGCTTGCTGTCATCCAAAATTTGGAAAGAAACTGGGTTGTCTTTTAAGAAGGCATCGCGCTCGGACGCTTCTTCATCTTGGTTAACGCCCAGTACCACAAGGCCCGCGTCTTTGTTGTCTTTAGCCAGTTTATCGAGAATCGGCATTTCTTGACGGCAGGGGCCACACCAGGAAGCCCACATGTTGATCAACACCACTTTGCCTTTGAGGTCGGAGAGTTTGACGTTTTGGCCAGTGGTTGATTTTAAGGTGAAGTCTGGCGCTGGGCCTTTGGCTACGTCAGCGGCGTTGACACTCGCAGCAAGAAAAGCAGCGGCAAGAGTTACGAAAAGGTTTTTCATTTAATTCCTCCAAGGACAGTGTAAACAATACATAAAGAGTTAAAAAAACAAGGTGGCACCCAGGCTTGATTCGAGGTTCTGCACTTTTTTGTCTTCGCCAAATAAGGAGTGGGTAAAGACGTAATTGCGGAAATCAACATGCAGCGCCAACCAGTCCGTGGCAAAAAATCGCAGCCCTCCACCGAAGTTGTACGTAAAGTACTCTTCATCGGCAAATAGGGTACTTCCGGCGCCCGCGACTATATAGAAATTGGTGTTAAATGCCCACCGGCCCACATAGTGCTCACCTGGCAACAGGTTGTAACCGAAGTTCAGTGAATAATAACTTAACTCCCGTTGGTCATCGGTGAGCAGCACTAAGCGGTCGAGGGTTT
>DAOQGS010000519.1:0-2986 GCA_035338675.1 Cellvibrionaceae bacterium | reverse complement strand
GACTTTCACCCCCGGGATGCGGCCTTCCTAGTGGGTGTAGTGCAGGCCGATGGCAAGCTGGTGCTCACCGCTACCCAGCCGCAAGTCTTCGCCAGCAACGCAAGCTTTGATGCTCAGGGCAACCTAAGCTTCGTGCTGAAAGTGGGCGGCCAATGCACTCAAGAGGCTTTGGTAACGGCACAGAAAGCCAAACCCGTCAACGAAGCCGCCGCCCTCAGCGGCGACAGCCTCAACTGGTTTGATGTGGAGAACCTGTTCAGCGAGCAGGGCTACAGCAGTGACTTCACCTATGGCCTGATCGCCCCGCAAGCAGTGGAGAGTACCTTCCACTACGACCCGGCCAGCAAAACCTGGCAGGACAACTCGGCCAGCCACCACAAGGCTACCGTGCTAGTTACCGAGCAGGGCTTGGTGCTGAGCGATGACCTGATCATGCTTACGGACTTCGGCCCCGAAGGCGAGGGTGCCCACCTGGTGCCAAGCGTGGCAGGCCAAGCCCTGGCAGTGCCCGGTATGAACCTGCAACTGCACGAGTTTGACCTCGGCGGCCAAAACCTTAGCCAACTGCTCGCACCGGAAATCGCCAAAGCCATACCCCCAAGCGCCGAGTTCCCCCAAGGCGCCAAAGCCTGGGTGGCCGAGTTGACCCAGGTTGCCCTGAGCGCTGAGTTCTACTGCAATGAAGGCTTCGACCCCTGGTTTGCCAGCCACTTAGAATGCGACAACATAGTCGCCAAAGCCTGGCAGCCCGCTGGCGAAGGCCAACCCAATACCCCCGTACCCGCCACTAGCCTTGATGACGTGGTTGCAAGTCCTGATGAATTTGCCACGGGCAAAGCAGTACCGGTGTGGATCGCCAGTAGCCACGAGGCCAGCGGTGCCATGGTGAATATCCAGGGCTACTTTATCTCCAGCGACGGCAGCCTCAACGGCACCTTAAGCTTGCGCCCCGTGCTGCAGTCTCAAGCTAACCAAGTGCCTAAGGTATTAGCTGATCTGCCGGTGCAAAAAATCGTCAAAGCCGGTAAAACCCTGCTGGCGGTAAACCTGCCGAACGAGTTAATCGCCAATAGCGACTGGGACCATGAAGCCAGCGGCCTATTTGTTACCGAAGAAGCCGCCCTGGACAACACCCCCCTAGTGCGCCACGGCCACCTGCTCGCTGCCGGTGTGAAGCAACAACACATCGTCTACAACAGCGCCGCCCGTACCGCCATCCTCAGCAACTTCAACCCAGCCGCCAACGGCCCAGCACCCGCGGATCAACCGCCTATGTAGCCGCAGCCCGTTGGCTCAACAGCCAAAGCTCACCCGAGCCAAGGCCACACACCAAGCCCCGCAAGGGGCTTTTTTATTTGGCTCGCCTGAGGTTTTTGGGGATCTGGCGTGTAAGGAGCTTGTTTGCTTCCGGTTGGTGAGTGGATTTTCTGGCTTTTAAGGGGCTTGTATATTTCTGGTCATGTGGGTTTTTGTATTTGCCTTGGATGAGCTTTGTTGTGCCTGGCCCGTAAGGCTTTTATCTCTGGCCGTAAAAAGGCTGTTTTGAGCCTGGCCCGCTATAGGCCTTGCCGCCACCTTTCGAGGTAAAGGCCGCGAGGCAAGTTATTAAGTTAAGGAATTACCAGAAACAAGCAGGCCCTAAAATTCCCACTCCTGCGGAGTGGTGTCCCGAAGGAGAGGGCTGGTAGGCTGCCACTAGGTTTTATTGTTAACAATCTCACTACACAGGAAAAAACTGCTCCCCATCACATCCAACAGGCACCCCGCAACCACTCCAGCTACCCCTTCAAGGGGAATGTCATTAAGCTAAGCGCCTTTGTCGATATTTACCGATTGTGCCATCCAGGATCCACTTTCCGACTTCCCAAGCGAATCACACCCTTGTGACGTGTCTTACAGGCCCCTGCACAGGCTCAGGGGCTATGTTTTTTATAATCGGCGCTAATATAGGCTCCCACGAGTGTGCAGTAGCCAGCAAATTTGGCTTGTAGTGGCAACCTCTATATAATGCCCGACCAATTTTTGGCTTAAGGATCGTTCATGACTGTAGTTGTACCTGTGGTACTTTCCGGTGGCAGTGGCTCCCGCCTCTGGCCGAAATCTCGTCAGTTCTACCCTAAGCAGCTGCACAAACTTTATGGTGATTGCACCATGTTGCAGCACACTTTAAAACGGGTAGACCACCTTGGCGAGCCGATTGTAATCTGCAATAACGAGCAGCGCTTTATGGTGGCTGACCAGGTACATGCCATAGGCCAGCGCGCCCAGATCATCCTTGAACCCATCGCCCGCAACACTGCTCCGGCCATTGCAGTTGCCGCGCTGACTGCCTTCAAACAGTCCCCAGATGCCATCATTGTTGTATTAGCAGCGGATCACTTGATTGAAAACACCGCTGAATTCCGTCGCTGCCTCGATATTGCAATAGAGGCTGCCGCTGGGAACAAGCTAGTTACCTTCGGCGTGGTCCCCACTAAACCTGAGACAGGTTACGGTTATATTAAAACCGCACCAGGTGATTCCCCTGTAAAACAAGTCATCCAGTTTGTTGAAAAGCCCAACCGCGAACTTGCAGAAGAATACCTCGCCGCTGGTTGTTACTACTGGAATAGTGGGATGTTTGTATTTCCAGCGGCGCAGTTAATTGACGAACTGACCAAATTGCAACCGGACATGGTGGCGCATGCAAGAGCTGCTTTGGAAAGTGCCCAAAGCGATTTGGATTTTCTTCGCCTCGGTGCAGCAAATTTTGAAATGTGTTCTAACATTTCAATCGACTATGCCTTAATGGAACATACAGCGAACGCATGGACAGTCCCCCTTGGTGCGGGCTGGAGCGATCTAGGTAGCTGGGATGCTGTCTGGGATGTCGCTCAAAAGGACGATTCGGGCAATAGCTGTGAAGGTGATGTCATTTTGCAGGATTGCCACGATTGCTTCGTAATGGCAGATACTCGTCTGGTGACTCTATTAGGGGTGAATAACC
>DAOQGS010000518.1:0-2986 GCA_035338675.1 Cellvibrionaceae bacterium | reverse complement strand
GTACGCGCACGGAGGAGCAGGCGTCCTCTTTAGAAGAAACCGCCGCCAGTATGGAAGAAATTACCCAAATGCTGCACAAAAGCCAGCACAATGCGGAAACCGCTAATAGTTTAAGTTTGCAAGCGGTGGAAATTGCTAAATCCGGCGATGCCTCGGTGGAAAAAACCGCTGCGGCCATGCGCGGTATTCAAGCGGCTAGCACCGCCATTGCCAATATTATTGGCGTTATTGATGAGCTGGCGTTTCAAACCAATTTATTAGCCTTAAATGCCGCTGTGGAAGCGGCCCGCGCCGGGGAGCAGGGGCGCGGTTTTGCGGTGGTGGCCGCCGAGGTGAGAAGCCTTGCCCAGCGCTCGGCACATTCGGCCAAAGAAATTAAACAATTAATTCAAGACTCGGTAAGCCGCGTGCAGGATGGCAGCGCCCTAGTGGAAGTCTCCCGCAAAACCCTTAATCAAATGGTGCAAGAAATTTTACAGGTGGCCAATATGGTGGGGGAAATAGTGGTGACAACTAAGGAACAGGCTTCGGGCGTCAGCCAAATTAATACGGCCATTTTGCAGATGGATCAAATCACCCAACAAAATGCCGCGCTGGTCGAACAGGCCTCCGCCGCTAGCGAAACCATGGCCGACCAAGCGCGGGCTTTAGATCAATTAATGGGATTTTTTAAGCGCTAGGGCGAAATAATTTATAAATAACCTCTCGTTTTAATCCCTCACAATCAATACTGTACAACTGGCTATAAGCACTGGCTGCCGCGTGTGGCGGGAATAAGAGGGAATTTTTGCTGTCGCCACGCACTGTCTAACCAACCTACCTGCATATCACCTTTTAAAACTCTGATGTTTTGGTGCGCAATCCCCCACCAGCTTGCACCTAGCGCTTTGCCTGGGCGCAACTATGCTTTAGGTAGCCGTCTGTCACAGACATCAATTGATCCGCATGATGTGAGGTAAATTCTTCATGCCCGTCCCCGCTACCATTTTGCAAATACTCCACAACAACAATATTAATTACGCGGTAACACCCACCGAACCCAGCCCCATGGTGGATAAAACCGTCTGCCAAGTGCGCTCGCAGTTATTGGCGGACCAACACGGTTGGGTGCAAGTTTTGTTGCCGCAAAAAGATATGTTGGATTTAGAGCTATTAGCCCAGGAGCTAGGCCGCACCCTGCACCCGGTGGCGGCCGCGGAAATTAATGCCCTTTTGGCCAAAAATAATTTGCAAAGTGTGCCCGCCATGCCCGCCTGGCAGGGGCTGCCCACATTGGTGGATTTAAATATTCTGCGCTATGAAAACGTCTGCTTAAATTCCGGCGATCAGGCGGAATTGGTGTGTGTGCAGCGGGCGGATTTTCAGGCCCTCATCCGCGAGGCCAACCTGTGCAGCCTCTCCTGCCCCACGCAAACCATCAATAGCGATGCGCGTTTGGATGAGCCGCAAATTGAACAGGCCATCAGCGCCTTCACCCAGCGGCGCATTCAGCAGCGCCTGCACGAAACCCTAGAAATACCGCCTCTAAACGACACCGCCAGCAAAATTATTCGCCTGCGCGCCAACCCCCATGCAGACATTAGCGACCTGGCGAAAATTATCGAATTCGACCCGTCCCTGGCTGCCCAAGTGGTGAGCTGGGCGGCCTCCCCCTATTATTCGGCGCCGGGCAAAATAAAGTCGGTGCAGGATGCCATAGTGCGGGTGCTGGGCTTTGATATGGTGATTAACCTCGCCCTCGGCCTCTCCTTAGGCCGCGCGTTTAACCCTCAAGTGATCAGCAAAGCACAGATTCGCGATTACTGGAAAAAGGCCGTATTTATGGCCGCTGCGGTGGAGGCCTTGGTCACTAGCATCCCCCGCATCAGCCGGCCGGCCTTTGGCATGTCCTACCTGGTGGGCCTGCTACACAACTTTGGCTATTTGATTCTGGCGGAGGTGTTTCCGCCTTATTTCCAAAATATTAACCGCCACCTGGAAGCCAACCCCCACCTGGCTCCGGGCCTGGTGGAGCAGCACCTGGTGGGCGTGGCCAGCTGCCAAATCACCGCCTGGCTGCTGGAGTACTGGAACCTACCGGCGGAAGTTTGCACCGGCATCCGCCAGCAATTTAACCCGGCCTATGCCGGCGAGCACGCCGCCTACAGCCGCCTGGTGTACGTGGCTAACCACCTGCTGCTGCAACACGGCCCGGGCCAGCTGGTGCGCCAACCGCTGCCGGAGGAAATGTTTGAAAGCCTCAACCTGTCCCGCGAGGCGGCGGACGAGGCGATTATCAACCTGCTCAACTGCGCGGACGATTTAAAGTCCTTAGCGCGGGTGTTGGAGGGTTAGGCAGTTCAGGCCGCGCGGCAGGGCACCCATTCAAGGCGCCGCGACCTAGACCGCAGCTGTAGGGGCGCCCCGTGTGGGTGCCCACTGCAGCATAAATACTGGCCCATGGCAGAGCTACTAACCCAACTCCCGCTGCCGCTCCAACCACTCCAAAGGCGTCAGGCCAAGTTTTTTGCGGAACACCCGCGCCAGCACCGAGGCATTTTCATAGCCCACCTCATGGGCCACCAGGCCTACCGGTTTAAGCTTCTGCAACAGGCTTTGCGCCACCCCTAGGCGCCACTCAATTAAATAATCCCCCGGCGGCTGGCCCAGTACGGTTTTGAATTCCTCGGCGAATTTGCTGCGCGACATGCCGCTTAAACTGGCCAATTCCATCAGGCTCCAACTGTGGGCCGGGTTGCTGTGGATGGCCAGCAGGGCGCGGTGTAAGTGCGGGTGAGCAAGGCCTGCCAACATACCGGTCTGCAAACTGGCCCGCTCAACCAAGTGGCGCAGCATCTGCAGCACCAACAACTCAGCCAAACGGTTAATCGCCAGCTGGCGCCCCTCCAGCTCGGCAAAGGCCTCATCGAACAACCAATGGCACACAAACGCCAAGCGGGGATCTTCATCCAAAGGCAGCACCAGGGCGGGCGGAAACGCGTTGGCC
>DAOQGS010000517.1:0-2990 GCA_035338675.1 Cellvibrionaceae bacterium | reverse complement strand
TTGGCATATGGGCAGGCCCGCCCACTAATACCACGCGGCTAATCTGCGCAAGGCTTAGGCCCTGCTGGCTAATTAAACGCTTACATACCTCGATAGCGCGCTCCACTATGGGAGTGATTAATTCTTCAAGCTCACTGCGGGCAATTAAAAAATCCGCTTCAAACGCATCGTCATCCCATTCAAAATCCAATTCAATGGAGGTGCGCTCTTGGCTGGATAAACGAATTTTGGCTTTTTCCACTTCTTGATAAATATGCCGCACTATAGATGTGTGTTCGGCTTGATCCTGATTAATCTGCACGCCGTGTTCAGCGTGCAATTTATTAATCACCCATTCGGCTAATAAACGGTCTATATCCCGGCCGCCTAAAAAATTATCGCCATCATGGCCCACCACGCGCAATAAACCATCGCGGGATTCCACTAAGGAAACATCAAAGGTGCCGCCGCCTAAATCGAATACTAACCAGGCCTGGGCATTTTCCTGTTCGCTCCAGCCTGCGGCCAGGGCGGAGGCAACTGGCTCGGGCAATAATTCAACCTGTGTGAAGCCTGCCAAACGGGCGGCCTCTGCCGTGGCGTTACTCTGGGGCAATTCAAATAAAGCGGGCACGGTAATTACTATATGATCCGGTGCGCAGTCTTTAAATTTAATAGCGTCTTGGCGCAGGGCTTTTAATATTTCGCTGGATAATTGCTCGGCCGTGTATTGGTGGCCAAATTGATCGGGCTTGGTTTTAACCTGGGTGCCCATTAAACGCTTAAATTCTTTGTGGGTGTGCAGCGGGTCTTTAAATAAAAAATTTTGCGCCTTGGCACCCACCACAACTGAGTTTTCTGTAAAACGCACCACCGAGGGGGTATTGCCTTCACCGCGGCTATTGGGCACCACACTTAATTCTGTGCCATCAAAACACGCGATAGCAGAATTGGAGGTTCCAAGATCTATACCGAAAAACAATTCCATGGGCTGGCCTCAATTAACCTCAATAAATTAGACCGGCGAAGTATAGACGTTCCGTCTGCTTAAAAGCCATTGGGTGGGGGAAAGCGCCTGTAGGGCTGTGATTTAGGTGCGCCTACCCGCACGGCCCATGGGCCTGTGGTAAGCGGTGTGATGGGGGCAAGCAGGTGCCCCGAGGGCGGAAGATTAATCCTACGGCGTTTAGGGGGCTATACAAACGCTACTGGCTGCTCCCAAATACCCAGGGCCACGCAACCCTCTGGGGATTCCAACGCGTGGACAGTGCCCGCCGGGTGAATAACAAGCGCGCCAGTGCCGTAGGTTTTATCGCCATCAATTTGGTAGCCCTGCAAAATTAAAATATGCTCCAACCCCTGGTGCATATGGGGCGGCACTTTGGCGCCGGGCAAATAGTGTAAAAATGCCGCCCGTGGGCCTGGGCTTGCCGTGCTGTAAATTTCGGCAAAGCGTACACCTTCCACTAGGGGTTGCCATTGGCATTGGGTTAATAAACTTTGAATATCAAAAATATTGGGCAGCCAAATAATATTATTCATGGCCATACGCCTTATTTAAACCGGCCAACACGGCCTCCAGTTGTGCCGCCCAGCCAACTATACCGCCCTGTGCCACCAGCATTTCAATACAAGCGGCTTTAAATTGCGGGAAATAACTGGCCGTGGCTTCCTCCACCAATAAACACCGGTAACCGCGATCATTGGCCTCTCGCATGGTGGTTTGCACACATACCTCGGTGGTTACACCGGCAAAAATTAAATCTTCAATACCCTGCTGCTGTAAATATTCCTGCAGCTGGGTATTGTAAAATGCCCCCTTGCCCGGTTTAGTTAATTCTAATTCCCCAGGCATGGGCGCAAGGCTGGCAATAATGGCATTGCCCGGCTCACCATCAATTAAAATACGCCCCATAGGGCCAGCATCGCCAATGCGCAGTGCGCTGCTGCCGCGCACGCGTTTGTGTTCGGGGCAATCGGATAAATCCGCCCGGTGGCATTCGCGGGTGTGTATAATCGGTAATTGTAATGCCCGCGCGGCAGTTAATAACGCCTGCACTGCGGGAATACAGGCCGCCGCCAGGCTCACATCATTGCCCAGGGCTGCGCCAAAGCCACCTGCTTCTAAAAAGTCCCGCTGCATATCAATAATAATTAATGCCGGCTTTTTTGCGGTTAAATCAAATGCAAAGGGGCGTGCCGCAATTGCGCTCATAAATCCTCCGGCCTTTAATCAAAAATTAGTGGCCAGCCATATATTGGCCGATGGTGGTTAAATCCGCCTGTTGCGGCGTGGTTTCATACGGCAGTTGCCCGCCGGAAATAACATATAAGCGATCACTCAGCGCCAATACTTCATCTAAATCTTCGCTTAATAATAAAACCGCCGCACCCTGGTTGCGGGCCATTAAAATACGCCCGCGAATATCCGCTACCGCTTTAAAATCCAAGCCAAAACAGGGGTTGGCCACCACCAGAATATTTACATTTGCCGCCAGCTCGCGCGCCAATACCACCCGCTGCACATTGCCACCGGACAAGCCTTTAATCATTTGCCCTGGGCCCTGAGTGCGCACAGCGTATTCGGCAATTTTCTCCACCGCGTATTTGCGAATCGCTTTGCGATTGAGCAGCCAACCCCAACGGCTAAATGCGGGTTGATTAAATTGCCGCAGGCTTAAATTATCTTCCAAGCTCATATTCGGCACACAAGCATTGCGCAGTGGCTCCTCTGGCAAACAATAAAAACCTTCCGCCAGTGCCCGCTCTTGAGTGGGCAGATAATCCCGCCCGGCTACATTAATTTCACCACTGGCTTTAGGCCGCTGGCCTGCTAAAGCCTCCACCAATTGTTTTTGCCCATTGCCAGACACACCGGCAATACCGAGAATTTCTCCGCCGCGAATACTAAAGCTGATATTTTTAATGGCATCTAATAATTGGTCGTCTTTTACCGATAGATTATTCACCTGTAAGCGCACCGGTTGCTCCCCTAAGGTCTCGCGAGCTGG
>DAOQGS010000516.1:0-3003 GCA_035338675.1 Cellvibrionaceae bacterium | reverse complement strand
CGGCGGTTCGTCTTCCAGTAGCTCAGGCGGTGAAACCAGTAGCTCTAGCACATCCTCCAGTGGCGGCAGCACCAGCAGTTCGTCTACTTCCAGCAGCTCAAGCGGCGAAACTAGCAGCAGTACCTCTTCTAGCAGCACCAGCAGCTCATCGGGTTCCAACAGCACGTCAAGCAGTGGTTCAACCTCCAGCAGTTCGACTTCTTCAAGTAGCGGCGTAGGATCTACTACTTCCAGCAGCTCCAGCGGCTCAACATCAAGCTCTTCAGGTGGTTCGAGCTCCAGCTCCTCTGGCGGAGAATCCAGTACATCAAGCTCAAGCACTTCCTCTAGCTCCAGCAGCTCAAGCTCGTCCAGTAGCTCAAGCTCTGGCATCACTCGTCCATTCAAACTCAAGTTTGCACAGGAGAGCATTTCCGGCACCGAAGTGGCTGCAGGCAACCAAAAAATCTGGCTTTACGCGCAGGATGGTAAAACCCTCGTCGGCTCGGCAACCACTAACAGCGAAGGCTGGGCGGATTTAGGGCAACAGCCTGAGCAATTTGCCATTGCCTATAAAGTTGGCAACCAGTTCATCTATCAAGGTGTTAACAACTCAGGTGAAATCAAAGTGGTCACACCGTTTAATGAAACGGTTGAATTAGATCCAGAGTTACCCAACGGCGGTTGCCCTGTCAGCAAAGCTGTGACAATCAGTGGGATACCAGAGGAGGAACCAGATGATTTCAGCCCTGAATACATTGAGGTGCGCACCAACCATCCAGAGTGGGTGGCAACCTTGGGAGACGACCGCAAAACAGTGACGATCTGCGCAGCGCGGGCGCCACTAGACGGTAAGTTTGATCTGTGGTTATCGTCAAAAGCAGGCTACCAGCATATACAAAACATCAACTGGCAGGGTGCGGCGGCGTTTAACTATGCCCCGCAAGCGCCATCGCTGAGCAGCTGGAGTTTGAGTACTGCAGCATCATTGTTTGCGGCCAATGTGATAATTACTAATGACGACCAGTTGGCCGTTTACAACGAACTCATTTACGACGTGAAAGGTTCGCTCAATACCCAGCTTGCAGTGCCCAAGCTAAACGGTGCCTCCTACCATCTGGTTCTCGTCGGCCAAGCCGACAGCCCTGTGGCTGGCTTCAAGGTATCTCGCAACTTCACATCGCTGTCTTCACTGCCTGCTATTGATGTACCGGCTGCTGGTATTGAACAGCTCACCTGGGATGCTAGTGCGCAGAAAGTAACTTGGAAAACCAACGCCAATGCGAACATAGATTTCTTCGAGCTGGAAGTTGACCTTGGCAACACACAAACCCCCAGTGGGCTAGTGTTCACAACCTTGCTGGATAAAAACCAATCGTCGTTTACCCTGCCACAGCTACCTGCTGAGATTCCAGCTCCAGACGGCAACCGATCGGTTGACCTATCCAGCGTGGATTACCAGGGCTATAACAACCTGAGTGATTGGCTGGGTGAAACGCAATCTCCATTGATTACCCTGCAGGAGTACATTGAAAAACGCAAAGAAGCCGAAAATAACGCCACTCGCGTAATTCTGTACAAAAACTAGTCTGGTTAACCCACGAAGCATGAACCCATTATTTGCCCAGGCCCAAGCCGTAATCCCCGGCGGCGTTAACTCCCCCGTCCGCGCCTTCCGCGCGGTCGGCGGTGAGCCGATTTTTATCGAGCGCGCCAACGGAGCTTATATTTTTGATACCGACGGCAAGCGTTATATCGATTACGTCCTCTCGTGGGGGCCCATGATTCTGGGCCACAACGACCCAGACATACTGGAGGCCGTGATCGCCAAAGCGCGCATGGGTTTAAGCTTTGGCGCACCTACACAGATTGAAACTGAGCTGGCTGAGTTAATTGTTGAACTCATCCCAAGCATTGAAAAAGTCCGCTTTGTCAGCTCTGGCACGGAAGCCACCATGAGCGCTATTCGCCTCGCACGAGGTTTTACCGGCCGCGATAAAATCATCAAATTCGAAGGCTGCTACCACGGCCACTCCGATTCGCTGCTGGTTAAAGCAGGTTCCGGCGCCCTCACATTTGGTGTACCGTCCTCCCCCGGTGTACCCAAATCCCTGGCTGACCACACCATCACCCTCAACTACAACGACAGTGCACAGGTTGAAGAGGTATTCAGTTCCATCGGCGATCAAATCGCCTGCGTGATCGTTGAGCCAGTGGCAGGCAATATGAACTGCATTCCACCATTGCCCGACTTTCTCCCCACCCTGCGCAAAGTCTGCGACACCTCCGGGGCGCTGTTGATTTTTGATGAGGTGATGACAGGCTTTCGTATCGGCATTGCCGGCGCCCAAGGCCATTTTAATATCAAGCCAGACATCACCACCCTGGGCAAAGTGATAGGTGGCGGCATGCCGGTGGGCGCCTTTGGCGGTCGCGCCGATGTGCTCAACCACCTCGCACCACTTGGGCCGGTCTACCAAGCCGGTACCTTATCCGGTAATCCAGTCGCTATGGCGGCGGGCCTTGCCAGCTTGAAGAAAATAAACCAGCCCGGTTTTTACGCCCCGCTGTTTCGCCGCACCACAGCGCTAGTTGATGGGCTGCAAGCCATCGCCAATGAAACCGGCATCCCCTTCACCACCAACCACTGCGGCACTCTTTGGGGCGGTTTTTTCACCGAGGAAGGCCCCATTACCAATTACCAACAGGTAATTGCCTGTAATAACACGCGCTTTAATCAATTCTTCCACGGCATGTTATCTGGCGGCGTCAACCTCGCCCCCGCGTCTTATGAAGCAGGCTTTATGTCCGCTGCCCATACGGATGAAGACATAGCCGAAACATTGCAGATTGCTCGCCAGGTATTCAGCGCCCTCAACTAGCGCCTATTTATTTCTACTACTTAAGCTACATGCCTTGCAGGCACGGAGCCCTTATTGGCTACTGTTTCGGCCAGATGAAACCATGGCAGGCCGCGAATTATCGTGAAAAACGTGTTGCTTTGCAACGGATTGAATATTGCGC
>DAOQGS010000515.1:0-3008 GCA_035338675.1 Cellvibrionaceae bacterium | reverse complement strand
ATGATGTCTTTGCCGAAGTCGTGGTCGGAGCCTTCGGTGGTGGCGTCTTTTTCCAGCAGTTCCAGCAGGAAGTCGGCGTCAAAGACGTAGTTGCCCATGGAGGCTAGGCACATGGCCGGGTTGTTGGGGGCAGGAGTTGGGTGTTCGGGTTTTTCGTCAAAACGCAGGATGCGGTCTTTGTCGTCCACAGTCATTACACCGAAGGCGCCAGCGGCTTCTTCGATGGGCACTTCGATGCAGGAGACGGTGAGTTTGGCTTTGTTGGCGGTGTGCTGGGCCAACATGGTGCCGTAGTCCATTTGGTAGATATGGTCGCCCGACAGCACCAACACATACTTGGCGTTGGAGGCGCGGATGATGTCGAGGTTTTGGTAGAGGGCGTCGGCAGTGCCTTGATACCAGTTGGGGGAGTTGCGCTGGGAGGCGGGCAGCACTTCGATGTATTCGCCCAGCTCGCGCTTAAAGTGGCTCCAGCCCACTTGGATGTGGCGGATTAAGGAGTGGGCCTTGTACTGGGTGAGAATGCCGACGCGGCGGATACCGGAGTTGATGCAGTTGGATAGGGGGAAGTCGATGATGCGGAATTTGCCGCCGAAGTAGAGGGCGGGTTTGGCGCGCCAATCGGTCAGCTCATATAAACGGCTACCGCGTCCGCCGGCGAGTATCAGGGCGAGGGTGTCTTTGGTTAAGCGGCTTACATAACGCGGGTTGGGGTGTTCCATGGGGTCTCCAGCAGAGTAAAGGTGCAATTGGAAGCTTAAGGAACCTCTGATGAACGCGGCAACTGGCCTTTTCAAACCTGCCTGAGTACCTCCTGGTGGCGAGGCGCAGGCTCCATGCCCGCGAGGGTTTTGAAAAGGCAGCTGTGCGCGTTAAGCAGAGCCTTCCTAGGTGAACTGGTTAGAGGCCGACGGGTGTGCGCAGGCCAAACCCCACCGCAGGCGCCGCTATTGTTACCCAGCGGCGCTTAGGGTGGGAAGCGATGGCTACATTATCTGCCAAATCTCGCGGGCGTATTCGGCGATGGTGCGATCGCTGGAGAAAACGCCGCTAGCGGCCGTGTTGAGGATACTCATACGCGTCCAGGCATCGCGATCCTGGTAGGTCTCGATGGCTTTTTGCTGGGTATCAATGTAAGAGCGGAAATCCGCCGCCACCATCCAGGGGTCGTACTCGTTACGGATGGCGTTGACTATGGGATCAAACAGGTTGGGCTCGAACAGGTTGAAATGGCCGGCCTCCAGCAGGTGCATAACCCGTTTTAGATCGCCGTCGTTGTCGATGATGACGTTGGGGCTGTGCACGGCGCGGTAGGCGGGTATATCTTCCACCCGCAGGCCGAACAGGAAGAAGTTCTCGGCGCCTGCGGCCTCTAAAATCTCGATGTTGGCGCCGTCATAGGTGCCTATGGTGATGGCGCCGTTCATCATAAATTTCATGTTGCCGGTGCCTGAGGCCTCTTTACCGGCGGTGGAGATCTGCTCGGAGAGGTCGGTGCCGGGGCAGATGACTTCCATGGCGGACACCCGGTAGTTGGGCACAAACACCACCTGCAGCAGCGGGGTCACCGCTGGGTCGTTGTTGACCACGGCGGCCACGTTATTCACTAGCTTGATAATCAGCTTGGCGAGGAAATAACCCGGCGCCGCCTTGCCGCCGATAATCACCGAGCGCGGCTTCATGCGGGCGGTGTCGCCGCGTTTGATGCGATCGTAGAGGTGAATCACGTGCAGCACGTTGAGCAGCTGGCGCTTGTACTCGTGGATGCGTTTAACCTGCACGTCAAACAGGGAATCCACCGAGAAATTCACCCCGGTGCTGTCGCTGATCATGCGGGCCAGGGCGGCCTTGTTGGCCTGTTTAATGTCGAACCACTGGCGGGCGAATTCGCGGTCATCGACGAATTTTTTCAGGCCAGATAACTCGCTTAAATCGCTGATCCACTTGGGGCCTATGGCCTGGGTGATCAGGTTGCTCAGGGGCGTGTTGCAGTGGGCGAGCCAGCGGCGGGGGGTAACGCCGTTGGTTTTGTTGTTGAACTTGTGGGGCCAGAGTTCAAAGAAGTCTTTAAAGAGCTCCCGCTGTAATAGGTCCGAGTGCAGGGCCGCCACACCGTTGACGGAGAAGCTGCCCACTATGGCTAAGTAGGCCATGCGCACATGGGGGTCGTGGCCTTCTTCGATCAGGGACATGCGGGCTTGGCGGGCCACATCGCCGGGCCAGCGCAGGGCCACTTCGGCTAAAAAGCGCGCGTTGATTTCATAGATGATGTCCAGCAAGCGCGGCAGCAGCTCTTTAAGCATGCGCACCGGCCAGCGCTCGAGGGCTTCAGGCAGAAGAGTGTGGTTGGTGTAGGCCATACAGCGGCTGGTGATGGCCCAGGCGTCCACCCACTCTAGGTTGCACTCATCCAACAGCAGGCGCATAAGCTCAGCCACCGCCAGGGTCGGGTGGGTGTCGTTGAGCTGGAAGCAGTGTTTATCGGCAAAACCTGCCATGTTCAGGCCATGGTCCCGCTGCCAATCGGCCAGAACATCCTGCAGGCTGGCCGAGGCTAAAAAGTACTGCTGGCGCAGGCGCAGCTCTTTGCCGTTTTCGCTGGCGTCATTGGGGTAGAGCACCATGGTGATCTGCTCGGCCTGGTTTTTACTGGCCACCGCTTCGGTGTAATCGCCCGCGTTAAATTCCCCCAGGTTAAATTCATCGGTGGCAGCTGCCTTCCACAGGCGCAGGGTGTTCACCGTGTCGTTTTGATAGCCGGGGATGGGCATGTCGTAGGGCACCGCTAATACATCGGCGGTGCCGCTCCAGCGGGCGCATTTTTTGCCGTCGGCGTTGTAATAAAAATCCGTGTAGCCGTAAAACTTCACCCGGCGGGTGAGATCCGGCCGCTCCACCTCCCAGGGGTTGCCATCGCGCAACCAGTGGTCGGGGTATTCCACCTGGGCACCCTGCTCAATGCGCTGGTGGAACATGCCGTATTCATAGCGAATGCCATAGCCGGTCAC
>DAOQGS010000514.1:0-3010 GCA_035338675.1 Cellvibrionaceae bacterium | reverse complement strand
GGACGCGCAGGGCCCAGGCATTGGCATCTAATTTTTCGCCCAGTGCAACGTATAGGTCGCGAGTAAAACCTGCATCAATGGCAGCTTCAGTCATTTTATTGCCGCCGGATAAATACTGGCGATTTTCTGGATGCAGGCGAGTGTACGTAGCAGCGTTTTTGTATACCTGAATATCGCCTGTTTCAGCGGTGTAATTAGGGCCGCGTGTATTGGCAACATCTTTAAGTTCAAACTCATAGCCGCCTACCTGCACTTTTTGTTGATAGGCCAGACGTAAATCCCGTTGTTCCGTGTAAATGGTTGCCAATCCTGCCCCCATAAGCGACCAGGCAAACCCTATGTGGGCTATTACCATGCCCCAATAACTTAGGCTTAATTTATTAATGCCCACCCACAAGCCGTGGCGAGCCTGACGGGCTTTTATCCAAACGTGCATTAATGTCGATAAAATAACCCAAGACCCTAAGGTGGCTACTAAGGCTGCGCCCCAAAGGTATTTAGCACCGACGAATAGAGGGCTGCATAAACCGATAAATAAACTCAGCCCCAAAGTAACCAGCAGTGGCGATAGTTTATTGGCAGCTGTTTTCTTCCAGTTCAGAAATACACCCACACCGGAAAGTGCGGCGATGAATGACATGAGTGGAGCAAAAAATATATTGAACCAAGGCGGGCCGACGGAGATTTTAGCCCCGGCGATAAAATCCGCTAAAATTGGATACAGTGTACCGAATAAAACACACACCGCGGCAATCACGAAAATAATGTTGTTAAACAGTAAAAATGTTTCCCGCGAGAGCCAGGTATAGGTGGGTAGGGCGCGAAATTCAGGCACTCTAAATGCGTACAGGAGCAAGGAGCTGCCAACCACCAACCCTAAAAATACCAATACAAAAGTGCCGCGGGCTGGGTCTGCGGCGAATGAATGCACTGAGGTTAACACGCCCGAGCGCACGAGGAAGGTTCCTAATAAGCTTAAAGAGAACGCAAAAATAGCCAGTAAAATAGTCCAGCTTTTAAAAACACCGCGTTTTTCGGTAACGGCTAAAGAATGTATTAGGGCCGTGCCCACCAGCCAGGGCATAAATGACGCATTTTCTACTGGGTCCCAAAACCACCAGCCACCCCAGCCCAATTCGTAATAGGCCCACCAACTGCCCAAGGCAATACCCACAGTTAAAAATGCCCAGGCCATGTTAGTCCAGGGCCGCGACCAGCGGGCCCAGGAGGCATCCAAGCGGCCGCCAATTAATGCCGCTATGGCAAAGGCGAATACAACGGAGAAGCCCACATAACCCATATACAGCATGGGCGGATGAATAATTAAGCCAAAATCTTGCAGCAGAGGATTTAAATCGCCACCCTCGTTAGGTACGCCCGGTAAATTGCGGGTAAACGGATTTGAGGTGATGAGCATAAAGGATAAAAATCCGATACCGATTATGCCCATCACAGACAACACCCGCGCTAAAACGTCCAAGGGTAATTGTTTGGAAAAGGTTGCCACTGCCAAGGTCCACGCACATAAAACCAGTGCCCACAGCAGTAAAGAACCCTCATGTCCACCCCAAACGGCACTGACTTTGTAGTAGGTGGGTAATAAACTGTTCGAGTTTGTGGCGACATATTTAACGGAGAAATCGCCGACGACAAAGCAATAGGTCAATATGCAAAAAGCAATGGCGGTAAATACGAATTGCCCGACAGCTAGTGGGCGGGCTGCAGACATCCACAAAACCCTGCCGGTAAAACTGCCTGCCATGGGGACAATCGCTAAGCAGATGGCCAGTGTTAAGGCGATGATGAGGGCGAAATTACCGTACTCAGGTATCATATTCCATCCCTTTACAGGCTTGTTGATGTTTGCTGGTATTTTTCACCGATTCCGCGACCTCCGGTGGTGTGTAGTTCTCATCGTGTTTTGCCAGCACTTCGCTCGCTTTCATTATCCCGTCACCACCGACAACACCCGTAACCACAGCGGCCTCACCTTCGGCAAATAAGTCCGGCAAAATACTGTCGTAGGTGACGGTAATTGAAGCTTGGCCGTCGGTAAGGTCAAATGTGGTAAGCAACATTTCCTTAGATTTTTTAACTGAGCCCGGCACTACACAGCCGCCGGCGCGAATGGATTTACCCCTGGGTGCTTCGCCGGAAGCAACCTTGGATACGGGGTAAAATAAATTTGCGTATTCTTTCATCGCAAACCCCACCAATATGGCAATAATACTGCTGACGACCACTATGGCGGATACGAGCACTAAACGTTGTTTACGCAGCGGATGCATGATCGGAATCACTCCCAGAGGTGCGTGATGAATTTGCGCTTGCTTTGCGCGAGCGCGCCATTTTCTTCAATTGCTGTAAGCGAATATTGGGTATGAACGCCAGCACCAGCAGCACGGTGAGCATAAGAAAGTAGCATGACCATACATAAGGACCATGGGTTCCCATTTGCAGGAATTCACTAAAATCGGCAAAATAAAGATTCATTGTATTAACCTTTAAGAATATCGCTTACCCATTGGGTTTTAATCTCTCGGCGCAAAATTTCCGCGCGCGTTGCACGCAGTAAGCTCCAAAAATAAAAAAGGTAAAACGCAAAGAACATGATAATAAGTGGGTAGAGCATGCTGGGGTCTATGGTGGACTTTTGCATGAATTTTATTGTGGCCGGTTGATGCAGCGTATTCCACCACTCAACCGATTTATAAATGATCGGCACATTTACCATGCCCACAATGGCAAGCCAGGCTGCGCTGCGATCTGCCGCGTCTTGATTTTGAAAAGCGCCCTGCAGTGCGATGATGCCAAGGTATAAAAATAATAAAATCAGCATTGAGGTGATACGTGCATCCCAGACCCAGTATGTGCCCCAGGTGGGTTTACCCCATACAGCACCGGTAAACAGTGCTGCAAATGTTAAAAAAGCGCCGATAGGTGCAGCCGAGCGCATAACGATAAACGATAATTTGGTACGCCAAATTAAGCCAATGGCACCTGCAATAGC
>DAOQGS010000513.1:0-3012 GCA_035338675.1 Cellvibrionaceae bacterium | reverse complement strand
TGGATCCGGCCAGGCCCATAGTCACCCATTGCCAGGCCCATCACCGCTCGGGTTTTACCTACCTTGTCGGCAAGGCCTTGGGCCTTACCATTGCCGCATACGACGGTGGTTGGGCCGAGTGGGGGAATCTGGCCGAAACGCCTAAAGCCCTGGCTGAGGACTTATAACCGCGGCCACGCACACACATTCACATTTACCTCTTACCTGGATACAGCCCATGCATCCCTATGTTTTTATTGCCGCTCAATATTTAACTCCCCAGGCGCTTTTATCGCGCCTGGTGGGCGCTTTGGCGCGCTGCCCCTGGAGTTTTATTAAAAACCCGTTTATTGAAAAATTTATCGCCCGTTATGAAGTGGATATGAGCCAGGCCCAGGAGGAAAACCCCCGCGCCTATGCCCACTTCAATGCTTTTTTCACCCGCGCCTTAAAACCCGGCGCCCGGCCCATTTGCAGCGGGGAAGCCCAAATTGCCTGCCCGGCGGACGGCGCCATCAGCCAATTGGGGGAGATTCAAAACGGCCGCATCTTCCAGGCCAAGGGCCAGGATTTTAGCCTGTTGGAATTATTAGGCGGCCAGGCAGATTTAGCGGCGGCCTACCAGGACGGTTTGTTTGCCACGGTGTATTTATCGCCTAAGGACTACCACCGGGTGCATATGCCCCTGGCAGGAAACCTTCAGCGCATGGTGCATATCCCCGGTGATTTATTCTCGGTAAACACCGTCACCGCCGCACATGTGCCCCGCTTGTTCGCCCGCAACGAGCGGGTGGTGTGCCACTTTTCAACCCAGGCTGGCCCCATGGCGGTGGTGCTGGTGGGTGCGATGATTGTGGCCAGTGTGGAAACCCCCTGGGCTGGCGTGGTGGCGCCCACCCGCAGGGTAATTCGCACCAGCCATTACGGCGCCGCGCCGGAAGTTTCCCTTGCCAAGGGCGATGAAATGGGGCGTTTTTTATTGGGCTCAACCGCAATTGTCCTGCTGCCCAAGGGCGCTGGCCGCTGGCGGGATGATTTAGTCGCAGGCTCAAAAGTGGTGATGGGGGAGGCTATTGGGCAGCTGGCAAATTAATACGCCCTTGTTTGCCAATGAATTACACGAGCGCGAAGGTGTTTAATTAAATGCAATTATCCAGCACACATTATTTCCCTCTTACGTAGGGGCGGCAAATTCTGGGGGGATTTAGCCACGCGACCTAATCAATTCGCGGTGCAGCAGGGGTGGCTACAGATTGGTGCAGACCGTCAAAAAGAGGAACCTTTTTGACGAGCCTACAGGGAAGTATTCATGGCGTGTCTGCATTAATTTGTAGTTACCGCTGCGGGCGAAGTACTAATGGGTTACAGCATTAAAACTCGCCGGGGACAGTTCCCGTCTTTGCCTGAAATAACTCTAGCTGTATGAAAAACGGCTAAATAGTTATCGTTTGATTCTTTAAGTGTGATTACATTTATGGCCCGTATTCTTGCGTTCTCCCGTCTTTTAAGTCGGGTAATTAACAACGAGGGCTCTTGCATTTTTTTAACAATCGCATCTCGAAACAAGTGCTTCCTCACCATTTCAACTAGCCGGTAAAGCTCTAGAACATGCAAATAAATGTTGGGTCGGTTGAATCAGAGGTAGAGCTTCAAGAGGTTCTGGCACGGCATCTTGGGTTTCCCGAGTTTTACGGTAAAAACTGGGATGCATTCTGGGACGCCATTACCGGGCTAGTGGAGCTACCGAATCAATTAGAATTTATCGGTATTGCTCAATTGCAGGCCGTTGTTCCTGATGCGTGCCAAAAACTCAGAAATAGCCTTCGGGAGTTAAACCAAGAATTCCCAGAACTTGGAGTTGAGGTGATATGGAGTTAAGAGGATATAACGCGGCCATACGCTCCGACGCTTTTTTCGTTGCACATTCGCCGCTGCTAGAAAGCCACTTGTGCTGACGGCGCTAGTCGGTACGCTCGTTGCTCGTGCAACAGGGTTCCTTATTCCTGTTGAGCCTTTTTATGCTGATCCATTATTTTCGCAGCCTACCCACCGGCAAACTGGTGCTGTGGTGTTACCTCTGGTGGTACTGCGTCACCCTGGTGTTTTATTTCGACCCCAGCCTCAGCCTGTGGCTGAACTCCATAGGGATCAGCCTGGTGATTGGCATTGCCCTGCAGCTGAGTGTGCAGCGGGCCAGCGGCGATCGCTGGCAGACCTTCCGGCTGTTTATGATGCCCTTCTGCGTATCGAGTTTTTCCTCCCTGATTAAAAACCAAGGTTTTTGGCTTATTTTTCCGCCCAAACCCCTGCAGTTGTTCTGTGCGCTCTCAGTCTGTGCGGGGTTTATTCTGTGGGTTAAATATTTGCAAAAAAGCGCCCGTTAATTGTTGCACCCGCAAGTGAGCCGGTAAAAAGTCACAGGGCCGAATGTGAATTTTTCACCGCTTCATATTCTGGCAAGCTCTAATCTGCACGGCATCCGAAGGAATTAATTGGAGCTGTGTCATGCATCAACTAGAAATTTATCGTCTGCAATTTGGTTTAAATGGCAACAAAATAAAACTTGCATCCATCGAGGAGCGGCGCGCGCCGATTCCGCGCGGTGTGCCCCACCCGGCGGAACCGGTGGCCACCGGTATTATCGGTTTTTGGGTAGATGTATTGGATGCGCGCCAGCAGACTATTTACCGGCAATTTATCAATAAAGGCCTGCCGATAAATGCCGATTTCACCTGCCGGGATTGGAGCCAATTGCGCCGCAAAAAATTTCGCGTGGAAGTGCAAATACCGGTTTTATACAACGCTCATTCCATTGTGTTATTCGAGCAATATCTAGCTGCGCCTGAAGATCGCAGTTTGCAGCGGCGCAAACATTTAACCGCGTTTTTGCCGCAAAAGGGCGTGTGTAGCCAGGCGGTGTAATGAACCTAAAAACCGCAGTTGAACTCTACTACGGCCGCCTAATGCTTGAATATGAGCGCTTTTTTGTCAAAATTTGACTCACCGTAGTGGTGACTACTGCTTTCGCCAAAT
>DAOQGS010000512.1:0-3023 GCA_035338675.1 Cellvibrionaceae bacterium | reverse complement strand
ATTTATGACGGACCTTCGATTTTCTTTCTGGTTGGTGTGATTTAGTCAACCCAAATATATGCAGACTCTGTTTATCTGGGCGGGATAATTTTATTGGGAGCAATTTGAGGGCCAATAAATTTCAGCGGTCGGTAGGCTGAATGGATAGGGGTTTTTAAAAAAACACATGAGACGGTGCGTTTTGTTTGGGCACAGGCCTTCTTGGAGGATAACACTTGGTGCGTAGATACAGCCCTTATAAGTAATAGGGAGTTCCTAACGCATTTGCCCCCCATCATTATTCCCATCGGTGTTTTTCCTCGCCGCCCAAACTCCAAATTCATTTCCGCTCGGATCAACAAAATGAAACCTCTGCCCGCCAGGGAAATTAAATATGGGTTTTATGATTTGGCCGCCTGCGGCGATGACATTGGCTTGGGCGGTTTCTAATTGGCTTACTTGCAGTACTAATAAAACTCCGGCTTGGGTTATTTTCTGGGTACGGTAAAAGGCGCAGGGGATACCGGCGTTTGTGATGTGGCAATAATCGCTGTTTAAATCTTTATACAACCAGCCGAAGGTTTGTTTAAAAAATGTTTTGCTCGCTGTGAGATTGCGGCTGGGGATTTCGATGTAGGTGATGGGTGCGGAAGTCATTTTTAATTTATACGGGCAGCGGTGGAAAGCAGGAGCAAGTTGAAATTTCAGAGTGCAAACCAAAACCACCCCGCCCCTGCGGGGAACCCCTCCAGCGGAGGGGAATATAAAAAAAATCCCGGCATTTGCCGGGATTTTGGGACGCTTAGTGTAGGCCGGTGGATTTTGCCATTTGCACAAATTGCATCAGTGTTTCGGGGTACACACCTATATAAATAATCAACAGGGATGAACACAGCACCATTAAACCACTGGTGTGTTGGTTCCAGCCGGGTTGGGCTTCGAATTTATGCATGCCGGGTTTGGTGAGGAATAAATTAATCATGCAGCGTAGGTAAAAATAAATACCTATGGCGGAGCCTGCTACTACAGCGGCCAACATGATATAGCCCCAGATGCCGCCGGTGATACTGGCGGTGATGACGTAAAACTTACCAATAAAACCTGCGGTAATGGGTACACCGCCGAGGGATAACATGGCGATGGTCATGATGGCGGCAAGGTAAGGGCGGCGCCAGAACAGGCCGCGCAGGTCAGCCAGATGGTCGGCGTCGCGGTTTTGGCCGGATTTGGACATGAGGGTAACTACGCCAAATGCTGCTAGGGCAGTTACTACGTATATGGCCAGGTACGCGGCGAAGCCTTCTAAACCTAATTTAGTGCCGCCGGTTAATACCAATACCAAGAGATAACCGAAGTGGGCGATGGAGGAATAGCCGAGTATGCGCTTGATGTTGTTTTGACGCAGGGCCAACAGGTTGCCGACGATTATAGAAATAACCGCAATCACCGCCAGCAGAACAAAAATACTGGGAATGCGCAGGCTATTGATGGCTTCAATCAGCATAAAGCGCACAACCACGGCAAATACGGCAACTTTGGCGGTGGTGGCCAAAAAGGCGCCCACTGGGGCAGGTGCGCCTTCGTACACATCGGGCGTCCAGACGTGAAAGGGGGCCAGGGAGAGTTTAAAGCCTAAGCCAATGACGATCATGCCCAGGGCAACCAGCACTATGGGGTGGGCATCGGCGGTGAGTTTGGGGCCTATGTCGGCAAAGGCGAGACTGCCAAATTGAGCGTAGAGCAGGGCGATACCGAACAGCAAAATAGAGGATGCGGTGGCGGATAAGACTAGGTATTTAATGGCGGCTTCCAGGGAGCGCGGGCGGTGGAAGGAATAGGCCACCAGGCCGTAGAGGGATACGCTTAATAGCTCAAGGCCGATAAACAGGGCGGCAAAATGGTGGGCACAGGCTAGGACTATGGCGCCTGCAGTGGCCACCACCATCAGCAGGTAAATTTCTTCCCGGTTGTATTTGAAGCTGTCGATATAGGTATTAATGAGGGTTGCGCTGCCGAGGCCGGAGACCAGAATCAAAGCGGTGAAAAACAGGGCATAACCATCGACGATAAACAAGGGCGTTACCGATAGGGGGATCACCTTGGCGGCCCAGTATGTGGCCACCAGCGCAAGGTTGAGGCCTAACAGGCACACGAGTGTGTTAAAGGTGTGGTGGCGCTTGGCGGCAATGGCCAGCATGACCACCACACAGGTCAAGCAGGTGATAATCAGTGGCAGTAAAGCCTGCAAGTGTTGAACAGTGAATGTCATGGCGACCTCAAGGAGCAAGTGTTAATGGCAGTGCACTTTTCACTGCGTGGGAAACACCGTGCATAACGGCGGAGGAGGTGTCTAACACGGGCTGCGGATAGAGGCCCAGTCCCAACAAGAGGGCCATCAGGCTCAGCATCATACTCAGTTCCCGCCAGGATAAATCCACCACGGGAGCGTCGCTTTTGGGCGCGCCGTGGATGGAGCGCTGCACCATCATGAGGGTGTACACGGCGCCGAGCACTAGGCCTGAGGCTGCGAACATGGTTACCAGTGCATTGACCTTAAAGGCACCTAACAAAATTAAAAACTCACCGACGAAATTGCCCAGCCCAGGTAGGCCGACGCTGGCAGCGGCGAAGAACATGGCAATGGGGGGCAGGGCGCGCATGCGGGCGTATAAGCCACCCATCTGGTTGAGATCGCGGGTGTGCAGGCGCTCGTAGAGTTGGCCGGACATGATAAATAAACCGGCGGCCGATAGACCGTGGGCCAGCATCTGCACGATTACGCCCTGGAGCGCTAGGGCATTAAAGGAGTAGATGCCGATTAACACAAAGCCCATGTGGGAGATAGACGAGTAGGCGATTAAGCGCTTGATGTCGTCCTGGCGCAGGGCCACAAAAGCGCCGTAAATGATGCCCGCCACACCTAACCACATGGCCAACGGTGCTATTTCTGCGCTGGCGTTGGGGAAGAGGGGGATGGCAAACCGCATCATGCCGTAGGCGGCGGTTTTTAACAGAATACCGGCTAAGTCCACGGAGCCTGCGGT
>DAOQGS010000511.1:0-3024 GCA_035338675.1 Cellvibrionaceae bacterium | reverse complement strand
ATTTTTTTCTCCAAAGTGAGCAGCCACCCCTTGGTGACTGATATTTTTGCAGCGCGACACAACTAAAAAAGGCAGTGATTACACTGCCTTTTTTAATTCCATCGCGCAAAAACTGTTGTTTGATTTACAAGAAATTGCCATGGCACAACCTATCGTCCAGCCCGCAACCGCCAGCCAATTAGCGGCATGTGTGTACGAAAGCTTAGGACTAACCATGCAGAATTCCACTCAACCTACCATCGATCCCGGGCACCAGCGAGTACTGATTTTTGCCAGGGGCTATAGGGGCGCATACGATAATGAATTAACCCGGCAAAGAGCAAGAAAAACCACGTCAAAATGCTGCAATTACAGGGATTTTGCAGTGCAAAATGACTCTTTGGCTAAGTCTTGTGCAAGCCCAATCCCAATCCGCAAGGCCTCAAGTGGTACACTGCCCCCGCCAAAACTTACCTCAAATGATCAAACCACTTTTATTCACAGGATCAGTATGCGAATTCTGATGGCACCCATGGAAGGTGTAGTTGACCCCTATTTACGCGCCCTCTACTGCCAGATCGGCGGCATAGACCTGTTTGTTACTGAATTCATTCGGGTAACACACACGCTATTGCCGGCGAAATTGTTTCTGCGTCTGTGCCCCGAACTCCACCAACCAATCGGCGTACCGGTACGGGTACAATTACTTGGCAGTGACAGCCAAGCCTTGGCTGAAAATGCCCTTCGAGCCGCCATGCTCGGCGCCCCAGGCATAGACCTCAACTTCGGCTGCCCGGCCAAAACCGTAAACAAACATCGCGGCGGCGCCTGTCTTCTGCAGGAGCCAACAACCCTTTTCGAGATAGTAAACGCCGTGCGCAAAGCCACTCCTAGTCATCTACCCGTAACCGCAAAAATGCGGTTGGGTTATTTAGCACGCCAAGGTTATGTGGAAAACGCGCTCGCTATCGCCGAAGCGGGCGCACAAGAACTGGTGGTGCACGGCAGAAGTAAAACCGATGGCTATAAACCACCCGCCTTTTGGGACGCTATTGGGGAAATTAAAGCAGCACTTAATATCCCCGTTGTGGCGAATGGCGATATTTGGGATTTGGACGATTTCAAACGCTGCCGCGCCGAATCAGGCTGCACGGATGTAATGCTGGGCCGCCCACTATTGGCTAAACCTGATCTTGCGCTACAAATAAAGGCCTTTCTAGCGGGTGATGACTACACACCACTGCCCTGGGCGACAATAGTCGGCCTGATTTGGCAGTACCACTTAAATACACTGCCCGACTACCCAAGTAAACACATAGGCAATCGTTTAAAACAGTGGTTGATGTATTTACAGCGCCACTATCAGCAGGCAGAACGATTATTTGAACAAATCAAAACACTCAAATGCGCCGATGCCCTAGAGGCGGCTTTTGCGCCATTGCTGGCAGAAGCCAACACAGATAATTAAAGCAGAAACTACAGGTAAAACCGTATTTTAGGCGTCCCTGCCGCCGGATTGCGCGCCAACACCGTCGCTCCAGCCCAACCTCTTGTAGCGCCACTTCAGGCCAGCGCTTGATAATAAGGGTTGCCCTTTATTTACCACCCGCCGAGTCTTGCCATTAACACAAGCCGAAGGGGTAACTAAAACATGTATCTGGGTAAAAACAATTGGAGCTTAATAATTCTTCGCCGAATAGCGCCCAAACAATGGGCCCAATCAAACGAGGTGGAAACGAGTTGCGCCCGAAGACGCAACTCTAGAACCTTATCAGGCCAGCAAGCCAGGAAAGTAAGGTAGTCGACCACGCAAACCAGAAGAACTGGCTCGAATGTTTGTCGCTTCACTGGCGTTATCAGAAGTTCGCACAGAGGCTAAAACTTCGTTAACGGGGGTATGCCAGCTATCTTTTTTTGAAACATCACTTGCAGAGTGTGCAGAAGTGAAAATGGACAGTAACTTTTTCATGGAAAGTTTCCTCTAACTAAGGTCAGTTGTACCGATCTGCCGGGTAAGCAGCCGGCTTGCTTGTGAAGATTTGTTACTTCACGTTACAAATGGTAACACCTCGTTTGAGGATAGCAAGTATTATTTTGCCATTTCTTATAATTTTTTCGCACAGCAGCAAATAACACCTTTGCGACGCCAAGCCAGATCTAGTCATTAAGACAGCGGTTTCATTGCACACGAGATGAATTGGAGGGTATTTATTCGCCCTCACTTGCGGATGAGATTGGATACTAAAGTTACATCCAATTACTCAATCGGTAACACAATGGTAACAACTCTGGGCCTTCCAAATATTTTTCTCAGCCGTAAGCGCCAGCGACCGGCTAGGCTCGTAAAAATTAGTCACAATGCTTCCCAGTGGGCTATAACAAGGTTAGTCTTGAGGGCTTATATTCTTTGCCGCCGCTATGCAACCCATCAAAACCAAAGCCCAAATTCGCGCCGAGCTCGCGGCCGATGTAGCCCAATATCTGGTTCAGGGCGGCGAGGTTGCGGATATACCCCGCGGGGTTTCTGGGTTTCGCGACAACACCAACCCCTATAGTTTTCAGAGCGAATCAGCCCCCCGGCAGGAACGCACTCCGCTCAATGATGTAATGCGTACCCTAGATGCGCGCAAACGCGGCAAATTGTCCGTCTACAAGCCCAAACCCAAGAAGAAACTGATCACCGATGATTTTGGTGAACCCCTGCGCTGGGTGTGGGTGCAAGACGACTGATAGGCCATCTTCCATCTCAATTAATTTATCACTCCATGCATTATTGGCTTTTTAAAACCGAACCTCAGGTTTACTCCGTGGCAGACTTAGCTGCTGCAGATAAACAAACAGGAGTGTGGGACGGCATCCGCAATTTTCAGGCACGCAATTTTTTACGCGATAAAGCTGCTGTAGGCGACCGGGTATTTATCTATCACTGCCAATGCAGCGCACCGGGTGTTTACGGTATTGCGCGCATATGCCGCGCCGCCTACCCGGATCCCGCACAATTTGACCCGCAATCGCCTTATTTTGACCCTAAATCCAAAGGCGATC
>DAOQGS010000510.1:0-3024 GCA_035338675.1 Cellvibrionaceae bacterium | reverse complement strand
GACAGGCCCATAAATACTTCGTAGCTGACGGTTTGGGCGGTGGAGCGAATACCGCCGAGCAGGGCGTATTTGTTGTTGGAGGACCAGCCGGCGAACATCACCGCATAGACCGCAAGGCCCGCCATGGCGAAGAAAAACAACAGGCCGATGTTGAGATCGGCGGCCACCCAGCCGGGCACTATGGGAATCACAATAAAGGCCAGTAACAGGCCGCTCATGGCGATGGCCGGGGCCAGCCAGAAGGTGAGTTTGTCCACGAAGGGGGGCGTCCAGTCCTCTTTGAAGAACATCTTCACCATATCCGCAGGCAGCTGTAGCAAACCGAAGGGGCCCGCGCGGTTGGGGCCGTAGCGATCCTGCCAGAGGGCCAGCAAGCGGCGCTCCACAAAGCTTAAAAACGCCGCGCAGATAACCACGCCGAACAAAATAATAAAGGCTTTAACAACCGCAAATAGCGCGTCTAGGCCGAAGTAACTGGTCTCTTCCACTTAGGCCCCCTGTACGTCAACGTTGATGCCAAAACTCACCACCGGGCTGCCGGGCAGAACCGGTAAGGCCACCACTCCTGCGGCTTGGTCTGGGCAGATTTGGAGCTGAGTGTGCACACCTATGCCCGGCCCGGACAGGCTGACTGTTTGGCCTTCAGCAAGGCCCAGGCGCGCAGCGTCGGTTTGGCTTAGACGTAAATACGGCTGTGGCACCCGCTCTTGGATTTTCTCTGAACGACTGGACTGCTCGTCACTGCCGTAGAGGTGATAAATGGGCGCCAGGAACAAGCCGGATTTAACTTGAACTTCGGCTGAGAAATAAGCAGCGGAAGCCTGCCCGTCAAACAGGCGCACACCTGAATCGCCGGCGCGCAGCTGGCCGCCGATTTCCGCTTGGAATTTGTTCCAAGCGGAGGGTGAGTTCCAGCCGGGAGCCCAGGCAAAGGGAATCAGGGCCGAGGAGTTGGTGGGGCCGGAGACGCCTTCCATGGAGAAGGCCATAGCGCTATCGGCATCCTGCGGTTGGCGCGGCTCGTGTACAGACACTGCAGCGCGCATGGAGGTGCGGCCTGAATAACGGCGCGGCTCGCGGGCCACTTTGGAGCCTGCGATACGCAAGTCGGCGCCGGGGGCAGCTTGGGTAATTTGGCTTAGCGCAGGCACCGCTGCGGCTACGGCGGCGGTGGCGTCATCCAGATGTAACCAGTTCACGGCAGCTTTGTTGAGGGTGCTGTGCAGCGCGTGCAGCCAGCGCCAGCCCTCGCGGATCAGAATGCCGTCTTTGTAATAGCTGGGCTCAAATACTTGGAAGAAACGCTGGGCGCGGCCTTCCATATTCACAAGGGTGCCATCGCCTTCGGCAAAACTGCTGGCGGGCAGCAGCATATGGGCGGCGTCTGCCGTGGCAGTGCGCTGGTGGTCAACCAAAATCACGCGCTTGGCGGCAGCCAGGGCCTGATCAACCAGGGCTTTAGGGGCGCGCTGATAGAGATCGTTTTCAACAATCAACAGGGTGTCGGCACTGCCGGAGGTGATTTTTTCCAGGGCCGCTTCAAGGCTAAGCTCGCCAGTGTGCGCACCTAATAAGGCCACGCCTAGGCTATTGGCTTCCCGCAGGCAGAGGGACAGGCTGGGAGTTTTGCCCTTAGCTTTGAGCGCGAGGGCAACATTGATGGCGGCTTTAACCAGGCTTTCATCTAACAAGGCGGTGCCTGAAACAACCAGAGGTTTTTCTGCGGCGAGCAGGGCCTGTGCAATTTCGCTGGCGAGCTGGGCGGCTTCAACACTTAAACCGGTAACTGCAGGTGCGCTGGGGTCGATGGCATGAGCCACGGCAAAACCCAATTGTGCCTGCTCGGCTACTTGGGCTCGGAAGGTCGCGGCCGCTATATCGTCTAACCGGGTGGCGCCAATGCTCGTGATATAGATGGGGCTTAGGTCCCGCTGGGCTATGTTCTTCAGGGGCAGAGCGTTCCAGCTGGGCACCTTCTTCTGGGCGGCCAACTGCAGCATGCGGGTTTTAGCCGCTTGGCGCAGGGCCAGGGCGATGCGCGGTGCGGTTTGGGTGAGGTCTTCACCCAGTACCAACACGCCATCGGCGTCTTCAATTTCCCGCAGGCTGGGGCTATGGGCCAGGCCCTGTTGTAGGGTGTTGGCTACTAGCTGGTTGAGTTGCAGTTCCTGTGCGCCTACGCCGTAGCTGATGTTGCCGGCCGCCAACTGGCTGAGGGCAAAGTTGGCTTCCAAGGAGGCGCGGGGGGAGCCTATGCCGACTACGGCCTTGGCGCTGTGCAGGTATTCCGCCGCAAGATCAAGGGCGGAGTCAATAGTGAAGGCTTGGGTGCTACCTTTAAGCTCAGGCGCTACCGGGCGATCAGTGCGGTTGACAAAGCCGTAACCAAAACGGCCCCTGTCGCACAGGAAGTAGTAGTTGACCGAGCCGTTATAGCGGTTTTCCACCCGGCGGATCTCGCCGTAGCGCTCGCCGGGGCTGGTGTTGCAGCCGACGGAGCAGAGTTGGCAAACGCTGGGGGCAAACTGCATATCCCATTTGCGGGTGTAGTGGTCGGCGTGGGTTTTGTCGGTGAATACGCCGGTGGGGCAGACTTCGGTGAGGTTGCCGGAGAACTCGCTCTCCAAGTCGCCATCCGCCACGCGGCCAAAGTAGACATTGTCGTGGGCGCCGAACACACCCAGGTCGCCGCCGCCTGCGTAGTCGTTGTAATAACGCACGCAGCGGTAACAGGCGATACAGCGGTTCATTTCGTGGTTAACAAACGGCCCTAAGTCCTGGTTGACGTGGGTGCGTTTGGTAAAGCGGTAGCGGCGGGCGTTGTGGCCGGTCATCACCGTCATATCCTGCAGGTGGCAGTGGCCGCCTTCAGCGCACACAGGGCAGTCGTGGGGGTGGTTGGTCATCAACCATTCCACCACGCTTTTGCGAAAGCTCTTAGCTTCAGCTTCGTCGATGGCGATATAGGTTTTATCGGCCGCCGGGGTCATACAGGACATAACTAAACGGCCGCGGGTGTCGTTT
>DAOQGS010000509.1:0-3024 GCA_035338675.1 Cellvibrionaceae bacterium | reverse complement strand
CCGCCGTAAATACATCCGTGTAGGCCCGTCAAAAAGATCCCTCTTTTTGACGGTCTGCAATAACCTGTATCCATCACTGCTGCACCGCGATCTGGCTACATTCCCCGAGCTTAGAAGAGGCTAATAAGGCGCGCCGAATGGCTCAAAAAATCTTGGCCGCAGGATTCTGCTGCGGCGATCCGTTATGCTGGCGGCTTTTTGATTGCGGGCTTTATATGAGCGAACCAGCACCCCTAGTTTTAGTCGATGGCTCATCCTACCTCTACCGCGCTTTTCACGCCGCGCCGCCCCTAACCAACGCTGCAGGCGAACCCACCGGCGCTGTGAAGCTGGTGCTCAATATGGTGAGACGGCTGTTAAAAGACTACCCAAGCAGCCCCATTGCCATGGTGTTTGACGCCAAAGGCAAAACCTTTCGCGATGATTTATTCGAGCACTACAAGGCCCACCGGCCCCCCATGCCGGATGATTTGCGGGCGCAGATTGAGCCTATTCACCAAGCCATTACCGCCATGGGCCTGCCGTTGATTGTGATTGAAGGGGTGGAGGCGGACGATGTGATTGGCACTTTGGCCTGCCAAGGGGCCGCCCAGGGGCAAAAAGTGATTATCTCCACCGGCGATAAAGACATGGCCCAATTGGTAAACCCTTGGGTGAGCTTGCACAACACCATGACGGAAACCCGCATGGATGAAGCCGGTGTGGTGGAAAAATTCGGCCTGCCGCCGGAATTAATTATCGATTTTTTAGCCCTTATGGGCGATAAGGTGGACAATATTCCCGGCGTGCCGGGGGTAGGGGAAAAAACTGCCCAGGCGCTGTTAAGCCAATTAGGTAATTTAGACGCGGTATACCAACGCCTTGATGAAGTGGCGGGCCTGCCCATTCGCGGCGCTAAATCATTGGCGGAAAAACTGCGCGAGCACGAGGCCATGGCGCGCTTAAGTTATCAATTAGCCACCATAAAAACCGATTGTGAACTGCCCTTTAGCCTCGCTGATTTACACGCAAAGCCTGCCGATAACGCCACCTTAAAAGCCCTCTATGAGCGCTTGGAATTTAAATCCTGGATTAATGAATTAAATGCCGCACCCAGCGCAAATGCTCCTGTTGAGGAAAATCCAGGTGAGGAGCAGGTGCAAACCGCTGAGCCCAGTATTAATTATCAGTGTGTATTTACGTTGGAAGAATTAAACGCGTGGATTACAAAACTTAAGCAGGCGGAGTATTTTGCTTTTGATACCGAAACCACCAGCCTTAATTATATGGAGGCTAAAATCGTCGGTGTGTCTTTTGCCTGCACGCCGGGCGAGGCCGCCTATGTGCCCTTCGGCCACGATTATTTAGGTGCGCCCGCACAATTAACCCAAGAGCAGGTATTGGGCGCTTTAAAACCGCTGCTGGAAAACCCGCAGATTAAAAAACTCGGCCAACACAGTAAATACGATGTGCATGTGCTGGCCAATGCCGGTATTCATATGCAGGGCATAGCCTTTGATACCTTATTAGAAGGTTTTGTGGTGAATTCCACCACCCGGCAGGATATGGATTCTTTAGCGGAAATTTATTTGCAGCGGCAGACCATTCATTTTGAAGACATAGCTGGCAAAGGCGCTAAAGCGCTTACCTTTAATCAAATTGCCATCGAAAAAGCCGCCCCCTATGCGGCGGAAGATGCCGATATTACCCTGCGCCTGCACCAAACTCTGTACCCTAAAATTGCCCAGGATGCCGGGCTGTTAAATGTGTATAACCAAATTGAAATACCGCTGCTGCCGGTGCTGCAACGTATTGAGCGCACGGGGGCTTTAATTGACGCTAAATTATTGCAGCAGCAGAGTTTGCAGTTGGCCGCTCAGTTGGACCAGCTGCAAAAAGAGGCGTTTGAATTGGCGGGGGAGGAATTTAATCTAAGCTCGCCTAAACAGCTGGGAGAAATTCTCTTTAATAAATTAAAAATCCCCGCCATTAAAAAAACCGCCACAGGCCAGGCCTCTACGGCGGAGGATGTATTGCAGGAATTGGCGCTGGATTACCCGCTGCCTAAATTATTGTTAGAGCACAGAAGCCTCGCCAAATTAAAATCCACCTATACCGATAAACTGCCGCATATGGTGAATAGTGCCACCGGCCGCGTGCACACTTCTTATCACCAGGCCGGTGCTGCCACCGGCCGGTTTTCCTCCACCGAGCCGAATTTACAAAATATCCCCATTAAAACTGCCGAGGGCCGCCGCATTCGCCAGGCGTTTATTGCCCCTAAGGGCAACAAAATTGTAGCGGCGGATTATTCGCAAATTGAGCTGCGCATTATGGCCCATCTCTCCCAGGATGCAGGCTTATTAAATGCGTTTAGCAGCGGCCAGGATGTGCACCGGGCCACTGCCGCTGAAGTGTTTGGCGTGCCCTTAACTCAGGTGTCGCAAGATCAGCGCCGCAGCGCCAAGGCAATTAATTTCGGCTTAATTTACGGTATGAGTGCGTTTGGTTTAGCCAAACAATTACATGTGGGCCGCGGCGAGGCGCAAAAATATATCGATTTGTATTTCGCCCGCTACCCGGGGGTAAAACGTTATATGGACGAAACCCGCGCCCTAGCCTACGAGCAGGGTTATGTAAGTACTTTATGTGGGCGGCGCCTGTATTTGCCGGATATTAAAAGTAATGATCGCGCCCGCCGCCAAGGCGCCGAGCGCACCGCCATTAACGCGCCCATGCAGGGCACGGCGGCGGATATTATTAAAATGGCCATGGTGACGGTGGATAATTTCCTGCACCAAGAGCAGTTAAACGCGCGCATTATTATGCAGGTGCATGATGAGCTGGTATTTGAGATGGAAGAATCTCTGGTGGCCGATTTAATTCCCAAAATCTGCACGCTGATGAGTGGCGTGTTAACTCTGGATGTGCCCTTATTGGTAGAGGCGGGTGTAGGGGATAATTGGGATGAGGCGCATTAATTGTTTCTATGTAACTATTCAGCATCTTTTTATGTGGCTGGAGGTAATTCCTGCACTGACTGGG
>DAOQGS010000508.1:0-3029 GCA_035338675.1 Cellvibrionaceae bacterium | reverse complement strand
TCCGTCCCATGAGGGGATTAGTTAGCCGACAATTGTTGGGTGTGGTTTTAAGCCTTGATATAGCCTTACAACCCCTGTGGGCCTTGGCGGCCGACGGTACTGTAGCCAGCACCGCAGCCAATGCCGCTACTCAAGTTACCCAAGCCGCCAACGGCGTTGAGGTGATCCAGATTGCCGACCCCAATGCGGCGGGTGTCAGCCACAACCTATTCCAAGACTACCAAGTCGGCCCGCAGGGCCAGGTGCTTAACAACAGCACAGATGACGTGCGCTCAAAATTAGCGGGCACCATTGAAGGCAACAGCCAGCTGCAGCATGGCCCCGCCAGTATCATTCTTAATGAAGTTACCGGCGCAAATCCGTCCTCACTTTTAGGAGTTACGGAAGTAGCGGGTCAAGCGGCGAGTTTGGTGATTGCCAACCCTAACGGCATTACGTGTTCCGGCTGCGGATTTTTAAATACTCCACGGGTGACATTGGGCACCGGCCGCCCGCTCTGGCAAGAAGGGCACTTAACCGGTTTAACCGTTGATAAGGGTATTTTAGAAATCGGTCAGGACGGTTTACTCGGCGGCAACTTAGAGAAACTGGAGTTATTGGCGAAACAGATTGTGCTCTATGGCCAGGTGGTCAGCCCCGATCTCACCCTGGCAGCGGGCAGCCTCAAGTTTAATTACGCCGACGGCCGCATTGAGCAGCGCGGTGTATTGCCAGGTTCAGTATTGCCGTACCTGGCCATAGACGCCTCGGCCCTTGGCGCCATGTACGCCAACAAAATTGCCTTGGTGGCCACGGATAATGGCGTGGGTGTGAATGTGGAAGGCCCCATAGCGGCCTATACCGGTTCTATTCACATCGATGCCAATGGGGAGGTGCGGGCAAGCGACGTGCAAGCCCAGCAAAACCTCAGCATTGCGACGCAAGGCAAGGTGACCCTGGATAAGGCCCTGGCCAATAGCGTCGATATAAACACAACCGATGCGGTGCAGCTCAATAGCACCCTAGCGGCCCAAGAACAGCTGAGCGTTCAAGCTAAGTCCATCCAAAACCTGGGTACCGTCTCGGCGGGTTACCGGCCGGATGGCTCCCTCAATAACAAGGCCAATCTCAGCCTGATTGCCGAAGGCAAGGCGGATAACCAAGGCCAGTGGCTCAGTGCAGGTTCGCTGGCTATCGAGGCAGCTGATCTAACCAACCGCGCCGGTGCCATGATCAGCGGCCGCGAGGGGTTAAGCCTTATCGCAGGGGCCGGTAGTAATCGCGGCGAACTCAATAGCTTGGGTGCTCTAACCCTTACCATCGACGGCCTGTGGGATAACCAAGTTGGGCGGGTGCAAACCGCCGGGCAGTTAACTCTGAACGCCGATGCTTGGAACAACAGTCAAGGCCATACCCAGGCTGCGGACCTAAGCACACAGATTGAGTCCAGCCTCAATAACACTCAGGGGGAAGTGGTTACTACTCAGGGCAACCTGATTGTGGACGCGGCTGAACTGATCAACCAACAGGGCGTGCTGCAAAGCCAGAACGCCGTTACGGTAACGGCCACCAATCTGGACAACACTCAGGGCAGCGTGACGGTCAAGGGCGGGGAAACCAGCAAACTCACCCTTGATGGCACGCTTACCAACGGGGGCGGCACAGTTGCTATCGCCAGTAACAAAACCAATTTAAATGCAAAAATTCTGGATCAATCGGCTAAATCTTCCGGGCAAGCCGGTGGCGCCTTGGAGTTTACCGGTAGTGGCGCTGTGGACATTACAGCGGAGCAAATCAACAACACGGGCGGCAAGATTGCTGGTTCCGGCACATCCCTGACACTTAAAGCCCAAGAACTCAACAACCAAAATGGCACCTTGCGCAGCGGCCAAGCGCCCACTAAACCGCAGGAGACATCATCAGCCTCGACCACGCCCGCAGCTACCTCAAGCCAGCTGACCTTGGCATTAAGCGGTGATTTAAATAACCAGCAGGGCCGCGTGCTTAGCGACAACCTAAGCCTGAGCGCGGCAAGCCTGGATAATCGCGCAGGTTATATCGATGCACAAAGCACCCAGGGAACAACGCAAATTAACATCAGCGGAGATATTCGAAACCAAACCGGTACGGTCTTCAGTAAACAAAACACCCTCAGCCTACAGGCCGCCCAGTGGCAAAACGCCCAGGGCCAAATTGGCCACTTGGGCAGTGGTGTATTTACCCTCAATGCCCAGCAGATGGATAACACTGCAGGCAAGGTGCAAACCTTTGGCGGCGCCCAGTGGCAGCTAACGGGCTGGAACAATACCCAAGGTGTTGTGAGTATTCGCGGCGATGGTGATGCCAACAGCGCGATCACCCTGAGTGAGGACTGGATAAACGAGCAAGGGCGCCTAATAGTCGGCGGGCAAGATTTCACCTTCACCGCACGCTCTGTGCACAACAACGGCCTGGATGAAACCCAGGGCATCTGGCACAGCGGCAGCGGGGCGTGGGCGCTTACGGCAGAAACGCTCACCAACACAGCAGGCAAACTGGGCAGTGCTGGGGACTTTAAACTGACGCTGAACCAGTTGGAAAACGCTGGTGAACTGCAAGCGCATCAACTGACCCTCAAAGCCAACAGCGCCACCAATGGCGGCGGTATAACCCTTTCCAGCACTGCCGCTAACAGCCTGGATGCCCAGGTGCAAGGCGATTGGTTAAACCAGAACGGCAAAATCACCCTTGCTGGAGGCGGTTTAATCACCGTCAACCGCTGGGACAATACAAATGGCCAGCTCCTCGCGGCCGGTACCATCAATCTCACCGCTCAGGGCGGCGATACCAACCAGGCCTCCTTCATCAACAAAAACGGTTGGCTGCAAGCCGATGGTGGTTTAACGCTTACTACGGCAAGTACCCTGGATAACCGCCAGGGCAAATTGCTCGCGGGCGGGGATACCCTGCTTACCAGCCAGGCGGGCATCAATAACACCAGCGGTACTATTGACCTCACCCCGGCAGTAACCGCTGAAACCACTAAAGCCACTGCGCCTAGTTTAACCATC
>DAOQGS010000507.1:0-3041 GCA_035338675.1 Cellvibrionaceae bacterium | reverse complement strand
CACTTTTAATGTCATCATCTGTGGCGAGCTTTTCATACACCAGACTTGCTCCATACTCTGCTTTTTCCAGTTTCCAGTTTTTCTGTGCGTCCATGCGAACGATAAAAGAGTTGAAGCCTGTTGCCCCGAGTTCAACCACTCCTTTTAACTTGCCTCCTGTTACGGCGGGCTCTGTATAATTGAACGGAGGAGCGGTGTAAGAAGCCGCTGGTGCAGCACCGCTGGATGATTTGCCCCACCATCAAAAAATTCGCGCGAGTGGCTGGCGAGGCCGGGTAATTACCTCGTTCCGCCCCGATCCCGTAATGGATCCGGATTTTGAAGGCTTTTTGCCTAACCTTAAACACTTAGCGGAATTAACGCGGGAGGACACGTTTAGTTTTACTGGCTATTTAAATGCCCTTCAGCAAAGACGGGACTATTTCCGTGCGCTGGGTGCCACCGCCACGGATCACGGCCACGCGACTGCAGCAACAGCGAATTTAACCCGCAGCGAAACAGAAGCCTTATTTGCCCGCGCCATTGCAGGTAAATGCAATGCGCAAGAGGCCGAATTATTTCGCGCCCAAATGTTAACTCAAATGGCCGCCATGAGTTTAGAAGATGGCTTGGTGATGCAATTACACCCCGGCTCGTTCCGCAATCACAATGCCAGTCTCTTTAGCCGCTTTGGCCGCGATAAGGGTGCCGATATTCCCACGCCAACCTCTTATGTGCAGGCCCTAAAACCGCTGCTGGATAAATTTGGCAACGAGAAAAATTTAACGATTATTTTATTTACCCTCGATGAAACCGTGTATAGCCGAGAGCTTGCACCCCTGGCGGGCCACTACCCCTGCTTAAAACTCGGCCCCGCCTGGTGGTTCCACGACAGCCCAGAAGGTATGCGCAGATTCCGCGAACAAACCACCGAAACCGCCGGTTTTTATAATACGGTGGGGTTTAATGATGACACCCGCGCATTTTTATCCATCCCCGCCCGCCACGATGTAGCCCGCCGCATGGACTGTGTATTCTTGGCGCAGTTAGTGGCAGAGCATCGCTTGCATGAAGACGAGGCGCAGGAATTAGCGGTGGATTTAACCTATAACCTGGTTAAGAAAGCCTATAAGCTTTAATAGGCTGTTAATAAAAATTATTAATATCGAGACATCCATGCAACGACTGTCAACCGCTTATTTACCCGCAATTAAAAGCGCCAAACCCAACTACAACCGAGCCAATTTAAAACCCGGCATAGTGCATCTGGGTATTGGTGCATTTCACCGCGCCCATCAAGCGGTGTACACCGATACTGTTATGAATACTATGGGTGGCGACTGGGGAATTATTGGCTGCAGTTTGCGCTCGGATGCGGTCAAACAACAATTACAGCCCCAGGATGGCCTTTATACGGTATTAGAGCGTGGCAGTGAAAATACGCCGCGCATTATAGGTTCTGTGCTCGAAGTATTAGTGGCGCCGGAAAACCCTAGTGCAATCATCGACGCAATTGCGCTGCCGAGTGTAAAACTCGTCTCGCTAACCATCACAGAAAAAGGTTATTGCCACCTACCCGCCAGCGGCCAATTAAATTTATCCCACCCGGATATACAACAGGATATAGCGCATATCAACGCGCCTAAATCCGCACCGGGTTTTATTGTGGCGGGTTTATATAAACGCTTCCTGAATAAATTAGAACCCGTCAGTATTCTCAGCTGCGATAATTTACCCCATAACGGCGCAGTAACACGGGCGGTGGTAATCGGATTAGCCGAGCAGATAGACCCAGCCCTCGCCGCTTGGATAAAAAACACCATTAGTTTTCCCGCTACCATGGTGGATCGCATTGTGCCTGCTACCACAGCGGCTGATATTGAATCCTTTAGCGAACAATACGGTTATGTGGATGCAGGTTTAGTGGTGGCAGAGCCTTTTAGCCAATGGGTTATTGAAGATGATTTTTGTAACCTGCGGCCCGCTTGGGAAAGGGCCGGTGCTTTAATCGTCAAAGATGTGGCCGCCTATGAAACTATGAAATTGCGGTTATTAAATGGCAGCCACAGCCTACTGGCCTACGCAGGTTTTTTAGCAGGCTTCGCAACTGTTTATGAAACCATGCAGGATGCCCAGTTGCTCAAACTCACCGAATATTTTATGCGCGCAGCCGCCGCTAGTTTACAGGCGCCTGAGCATTTTGATTTGGCAGCCTACCAAGCACAATTAATTCAGCGCTTTCAAAACCCAGGCTTGCAGCATCGCACAGCGCAAATTGCCATGGACGGCTCGCAAAAAATTCCCCAGCGTTGGTTGAACAGCCTGCGCGATACACAACAAATAGGGGCCAATACGGATATTTTTGCGTTTGCGTTAGCAACTTGGCTGCGTTATTTACAGGGGGTGAATGAAAACGGCGCGAGTATTCCCATTTCTGACCCGCTCGCTGCCGATTTAAGCGCGCTGAGTGCAACATTTAGCGGGGATTATCAAGCATTGGTCGGGCGGTTTTTTGCGTTTGAAGCTGTGTTTGGTCAGGATCTGCAAGGCAGCACAGCGCTAATAGAATGCACGGCGTACTGGCTGGCAATTATCAATAAGCGCGGCATTAAATCAGCAATTGAGCATTTTCTCGCTCAGCGGTAAACCGGTTTTTATTGTCTGGTTTTGGCTAGCTGCGCCGCCAGGCAATAGCCTTAAGCGGGTCTTTCTTCACTCTTGCCGGCTTCACACTCAGCCAAACTCTCAGCCGTTATTTTTCGCTGGGTATAAATATCAAACCGGCAAGATTTACCCTCTAAAACCAAATTCACTTTAGTGTCGGTTAACTGCGGCGCCAGGCGGGGGCGTTTTACCACCAGGCGGCACCAGGCTTTGGGCAGGGCCTGGGCGAATAATTCTGCGCTGTCATCATCTTTGCCGATCAAGGCGTGAAATAACTGCATTTCTTTTTTAACCGCCGCGCTTTTTTGCCGCTCGGGGAACATAGGGTCAAGGTAAATCACGGGGTAATTCTGCTGGCAGGTTTTTAAATACTCGATACTATTGCCAGCAGAATTACC
>DAOQGS010000506.1:0-3041 GCA_035338675.1 Cellvibrionaceae bacterium | reverse complement strand
AAAGGCGAGCCATTGGCCCTGTTGAATAATTAGGTCGATCTCGCCGTAGCTGCTGCGAAAATTATGGGCCACCACGTGCCAACCCTGCTCCTGTAAATAAGTGCGCGCCAGGGCTTCGGCAGCGGCGCCTGTATTTTTACTGGTATTTAAGGGTTTATTGATTTTGGTTGCTGTCATTGCGCGTATCGCTGCTGTCATTGCCAAGCAACTGCACATTTCCGGTTGCATCAAAGGTGGCCCAGGTTTGCAGGCGTTCAAATTGATTATTGTTATTCAGGCTCAATGTGCCGGTGGAGCCGTAGTAGGCGGGCAGGGCGCTTTTTTGTGCCTGTTTTAAACGCGGCGCTAAATTAAATACGTCCACACCCAAGGCGTATAAGCGGGCGAAATTGGGGTTTTTATCGCTGGCTGCTTCCAGCGCGGTTTTTTCTTCACTCTGGCTGAAATACCAGGGCAGGGTTAAAAAACGCGTTTGGGTTAAGTCGGCATTTTGCGCGCTATTTTCGCCGCTAAATACGCTGCTGGTGGTATAGAGCGGTAAATTGGCGGCGTAATAAAAATTTAAATTAGGTTTTAATTGCCGCGCTTGTTCTGGTTGTACTACGGCGAAAATCATATCTATGTCGTTGCGGGGAATAGGCGTTGCCTCCACCGGGCCGATCATTTGCTGCAGGGATTTAACGCGGGCTTCGCTTTGATCAATTTGCAGGGCGCGGCGGGCGAGTTCACCAAAATCGGTGTTGGCGCCGTAGCGGTATTCGTACACGGCGCCGCCCTGCTGGCGGAAGGTGTTGGCAAAGGTGGCCAGGTTGCGATCCCCTAAAGCGTTGGCCGGCAGCAGTACCAGCGCTTTGCGCAGGCCTTCGCGCAGGGCTTGGGCGGCGATTTGTTTGGCTTCGTCCTCTACACTCAAGCCGATTTGAAACACCTGACGGTTGCCTGCTCCTTCCAGGGTATTAAGGCCCAGAACGGGCACCGGCAGCGAAGGCTGTTGGCTTAATTCTGCCAGGCGTTCTTTTTCCAATGGGCCTATAACTATGTCGGCACCTTCCTGTACGGCTTTTTGGTATAGATCCAGTGTACGGGCGCCTTCGGTGTTATAAAACCTCAGGCTTGGCACCAGGGCGCCGTTGCGCTGCTGTTGGTAATAGGCGGCCATCAGGCCATCCACTATGGCGCTGGCGGCGGCTTCGAGCTTGCCGCTTTGCGGCATTAAGAGGGCGATTTGTTTGGGTAGGTCCGCCAGTTGTTGCTGTAGGTCCAGCAATTCTTTGGGCAGTTGTTTGCTGGCGGGGTGTTCTGGGTAGCGTTTTATCCAGCGGTTAAGCGCCTGTAATTGGCCTTGGGTGGAGTACTGCTGGCTCTTGTAGAGGTGAGCTAATTCGTACCAGGCTTTGGCGTTGAGGTCTTTAGCTTGGTTGCTGCTGGTGGCGAGTTGGGCCTCGGGCCACTCCAATAATAATTGCCAGAGGGCGGTGTTATTGGCGGTTTGATCTTCTAAATTTTTACCGGCCAAAAGGCCTGCCAACATAAGGCGCTCTTTGGCGGCCTTGGTGTAATCACCGCTTTCGTTAAAGAGTTTTGCCCGCTGTTTGCGGGCGGCGATGGCGGTGTCGCCGCTTAAAGAATTGAGCTGTGCCAGCACATTGCGGCCGGTGATGGCTTCTTTGGCGGCGGCGTAATTACCGCGCCGGTCGGCGATTAAACTGTAAATCAGGGCGCGTTTTACGTAGGATTCCCCCCCCAGCTCGGCGGCGGGCACCGCGTCGATAACCGCTTGGGCCTGCTCTAAATTATGCAGCCGCACATAGCCGTCCGCCGCTTGCAGTAGGAGGGCATTGCGCTCGGGCCCCTGGGCTTTTTCCGCTTGTTGCAGCCACTTTTGCACCTGTTGTTGCAGGCTTTGAGTTTGGCTTACGGGTTTATTCGGTTGCTCCGGGGTGGAGGCGCAGCTTACCAACAAAAACGGCACAAGGCTGATGGCAGCCCAGCGGGAAAACACCGACATGAATATACCTTTTCAACAATTATGCAGTAGGCATTGATATGAGCCGAGGTTTAACCCCAGTTGGTGAACTTTTTATTGTGGCCACACCCATCGGCAATTTGGCCGACATGGTACCCCGCGCCGTGGAGATTCTCCAGAACGTTGATTTTATTGCTGCTGAGGACACCCGCCACAGCGGCAAACTCATGCAGCATTTTCAAATCAATACGCCTTTAGTGGCCTACCACGATTACAGCGATGAAACTCGGGTTAAACAACTGCTGGCGCGGGTACAGGCTGGCGAGTGTATGGCGCTGATTAGCGATGCGGGCACGCCGCTGATTTCCGACCCGGGTTATCGCCTGGTGCATTGGGCCCGCCAGGCGGGCATTCGGGTGACGCCGGTGCCCGGTTCCTGCGCCTTAATTGCCGCTTTGTGCGCCAGCGGTTTGCCGTCGGATCGGTTTTGTTTTGAGGGTTTTTTAGCGGCCAAATCAAGCGCCCGGCGAGGCCAATTAGAAGCCTTAAAAAACGAGCCGCGCACCCTAGTGTTTTATGAATCTCCCCACCGTATTGAAGAGTGTTTGGCGGATTTAGTGGCGATTTTTGGCTCTGAGCGCACGGCGGTAATGGCCCGGGAACTGACCAAAACCTTTGAAACCTTTTTGACCGGCAATTTAAGTGAAATTGCCGAGCAAGTGGCCGGGGACGCCAATCAGCGCAAGGGGGAAATTGTGCTGATGGTGCAGGGCTTTAGTGCGCCGGTAGATGCCGAAGCCTTGGATGCTGAAGCCATCCGTATTATGGAAATTCTGTTGAGTGAATTGCCGGTAAAACAGGCGGCGAGTTTAACGGCGCGCATTACTGGAGAGAAAAAAAATAAATTGTATCAATGGGCGCTGGAGCGCTAAGGGTGTTTTTTAGATCTATGCGCTCGGCCTTCAAAAAACCGTGTTTAGAGCGTCTTTCTTTTTGCAAACTATTCTGCAAAAAAGCGGGTGTAAAGGTAAAAGTATTTTTTATTTTCTTGTGTAAAAGTTACTTGCCGATCGGT
>DAOQGS010000505.1:0-3048 GCA_035338675.1 Cellvibrionaceae bacterium | reverse complement strand
CCGGGCGGGTAATTTGGCGCGTATGTCTGAATTGCAATACGGCATTATCCCCGATTTAACCAAGCAGTTAGATTTGGCCAGCCATGCTGAAATGGTGGATATGAAATTACTGCGCAACCGCGTGACAGATGAAGAAATTGCCGAGGTAGTATCAAAATGGACCGGCATTCCGGTCAGTAAAATGCTCGAAGGCGAACGGGAAAAACTCATTCGCATGGAAGCTACTTTGCACGAGCGGGTAGTGGGGCAAAATGAAGCGGTTACTTCCGTGGCCAATGCCGTGCGCAGGGCGCGGGCGGGTTTAAGCGACCCGAACCGCCCCAGCGGCAGCTTTTTATTTTTAGGCCCCACCGGCGTGGGTAAAACCGAATTGTGTAAATCCCTGGCCGATTTTCTGTTTGATTCCCAGGACGCCATGGTGCGCATTGATATGTCGGAATTTATGGAGAAACACTCGGTAGCCCGCTTAATTGGCGCGCCCCCCGGTTATGTGGGTTATGAAGAGGGCGGTTATTTAACCGAAGCCGTGCGCCGCAGGCCCTATGCGGTGGTGTTATTAGACGAAGTGGAAAAAGCCCATCCGGATGTTTTCAACATTCTCTTGCAAGTGTTAGAAGATGGCCGCCTAACCGATGGCCACGGCCGCACGGTGGATTTTCGCAATACCGTGGTGGTGATGACGTCGAACCTAGGTTCGGATTTAATTCAGGAGCTGGCCAATAACAAGTCCTTTGATATGTTGGATTTTGGCGGCGGCGAGTCTGCTGAGGGCAATGAGCATCGCTATAACGCCATGAAAGAGGCGGTGATGGGGGTGGTGAGCAATCATTTCCGGCCGGAATTTATCAACCGTATCGACGAGGTAGTGGTATTTCATCCCTTGGAGCGCAAACAAATCCACGGCATCGCCCGCATTCAATTACAGGGCTTGCACCAGCGCCTGGCGGAGCGGGATTTGGCCATTGAGCTATCGGAGGAGGTAATCGATAAATTGGCGGAGGTGGGTTTTGACCCTGTTTATGGTGCGCGGCCATTAAAGCGTGCCATTCAACATATGATCGAAAACCCTCTGGCCCATGATATTTTGTCGGGTAAATTTATGCCGGGAACCACCATCAAAACTCAATTAAACGGCGATAAAATTCGCTTTTTTAGTGAGTGACCCTGGGGCTAATCCCAGCCTACAAGCCAAGCGAAGATCCGCTTGGCTTTTTTATGCCCGGTCAAAAAGGATAGTGGGCGGGTGCCGATGAGGCTCAGTCGCTTACGCAAGTCTATAAAAATCAGTACCTAAGCCCCCTCCTAGGCTTTTAAGCGGTTGACTTTTCCCATGTAGTTAGCACAATGTCAGGTCGCATCCGCGCTGGCCCATGTTACCGCACAACCCAGGTCGCATTACGAGGGGAAACATCAACCCTGTTACCCCCAAGCATCGGAAGCGAGCTTTGTAACCCCAAAGCCAAAGCTACTGCGTATATCCCCAAAAGCACAGGTACCGGCAGAGCTACCACATCGCACCGCCCCACGATTTGTCATCAATGTCAGCTAACCTGGCCTGGGGCAGTATTTTTTTATCACAGATGAGGAACATGACGGTGGAATTACTTTCCGGCGGCGACATGCTGATGCGCGCTTTGGCAGACGAAGGCGTTGAATGCATTTTTGGCTACCCAGGTGGGGCAGCTTTACATATTTATGATGCTTTATTTCGCCAAAAGCAGATCCAACATATTCTGGTGCGCCACGAACAGGCGGCCACCCACGCGGCGGATGCCTACTCCCGCGCCACTGGCCGTACCGGCGTGGTGCTGGTGACCTCAGGCCCCGGCGCCACCAATGCCATTACCGGCATCGCCACTGCATATATGGATTCTATCCCTATGGTGGTGATCTCAGGTCAGGTGCCCTCCGATAAAATCGGTGAAGACGCCTTCCAAGAAACCGACATGGTGGGAATCTCCAGGCCCATCGTTAAACACAGCTTTTTGGTGAAGGACGCGCGGGATATTCCCACCATTATCAAAAAAGCCTTTTATATTGCCAGCACCGGCCGCCCAGGCCCGGTGGTGGTGGATATTCCTAAAGACATCACCAGCCCCGCCACCACCTTTGAATATCACTTCCCCGACAAGGTGAAACTGCGCTCCTATACACCTGCGCAACGGGGCCACGCAGGGCAAATTAAAAAAGCCCTCCAGCTGTTGTTACAGGCTAAGCGGCCAATCATTTATGCTGGCGGCGGTGTTATTCAGGGCAATGCCAGCGCTCAGCTAATTGAACTGGCCCGCAGGCTCAATGCACCTGTGACCAACACCTTGATGGGCTTAGGCGCCTTTCCCGGCACTGACAAGCAGTTTCTCGGCATGTTGGGTATGCACGGCACCGTAGAAGCCAACTACGCCATGCACCACAGCGATGTGATTTTGGCCGTCGGCGCGCGTTTTGATGACCGGGTCACCAATACCCCCAGTAAATTTTGCCCATCCGCCAAAATTATTCACATTGATATAGACCCTGCCTCTATCTCAAAAACCGTAGCAGCGGATATTCCCATCGTGGGGCCTGTGGATGCGGTTTTGAATGAAATGTTGGACTTGCACAAACACGCTGAGGAAAAACAGGATCAAGAAGCCCTTGCCCTGTGGTGGCAGCAAATTAATGAATGGCGGGAGCGCTATGGCCTGTTGGTGAAACCGCGCTATACCCTGGGCGATATGATCAAACCCCAGGAAGTTATTTCCATGCTGTGGGAAGTAACCAAAGGCGATGCCTATATCACCTCCGATGTGGGCCAGCACCAGATGTTTTCCGCCCTTTATTACCCGTTTGATAAACCCCGCCGTTGGATTAATTCCGGGGGCCTTGGCACCATGGGGTTTGGCTTACCTGCCGCCATGGGGGTGCAATACGCCTTCCGCGATGCCACCGTCGCCTGCGTTACCGGTGAGGGCAGTATTCAAATGTGTATTCAGGAATTATCCACCTGCACCCAATATCACCTGCCGGTAAAAATTATCTGCTTGAATAACCAAGCCTTGGGCATGGTGA
>DAOQGS010000504.1:0-3051 GCA_035338675.1 Cellvibrionaceae bacterium | reverse complement strand
CCCACCCGCCAGTCCCGCACACCGGTGCCTACAGCGCTGATGACGCCGGCCACTTCTAAACCCAGAATGGGATTGGCGCCTTCCGGGGCCGGGTAGAGACCTTTGCGCTGTAAAAGATCCGGCCGGTTCACTCCGGCGGCGGCCACCTTAATCAACACCTCGCCGGGGTTAACGGAGGGTTTACGGCAGGCGGCGAGATACAGGCTTGAGGCTGGGCCGGGTTGATCGAAGGTGACAAACTGCATCTGGCTCATGGGGCCAGCCTGTTGATCTGCCAAGTGCGCTCTGCCCCATCACTGGCAGTGGTGAGCAGATATTCAAACCGATCGTGCAAGCGGTTGGCGCCGCCCTGCCAGAATTCAAAGCGCTCAGGCACCACCCGGTAGCCGCCCCAAAAATCCGGCAGCGGAATAGCGCCCTGTTTGAATTTTTCTTTCATAGCGTGAAATTGCTGCAGCAACATAGCGCGGGAGCTGATGGTTTGGCTCTGGGGCGAGGCCCAGGCGGCCAACTGGCTCTCCTGAGGGCGAGTAATAAAGTAGGCGAGGGCTTCAGTGACCGATAACTTATGGGCCACCCCCTCAACGCGCACCTGCCGCTCCATCATATGCCAAGGAAAATGCAGGCTAACTTGGGCATTGGCGGCTATGTGTTGGGCTTTGGCGCTGTTTAAATTGGTGAAAAACACCAGGCCTTCTGGGGAGGATTTTTTCAGCAGGACTAAGCGCTGATGGGGCCTATGCTGCGCATCCACCGTGGCTAAGCACATGGCAGTGGGGTCGGGAATACGGCTGTTAATGGCATCGCTCATCCAGCGCTCGAACTGGTCAAACGGGCTATCGGCAAGATTGCCCCGGCGCAGCCCGCCCATTAGGTATTCTCGGCGAATCGTCTCTAAATCCAACATATCTCACATCTTACTAGAGGGGTTTGTTAAGCTTTGCCGCCCGGCGCCCGTCCATCATCCAGCGCCCGTGCAAATGAGACAGTGTATGCCAAAAGACCCTAGCCGTTTTAGCAAAAATACACTTTTGGCGGTGATTCTCTGCGGCGGCGCCAGCAGCCGGATGGGCCAGGATAAAGCCACCTTATGCTGCGACGGCCAGATGCTCTGGCAACAGGTGGCAAAGCGTTTGGCGCCCCAGGTGGGGCAGCTTTTGGTTAGTACGTCCGCACGCCAAGCTGCGCTCAGTTTCGCCCCCTACCCCTGTGTTGTGGATGGGCAGGTTGCGGCAGGCCCCTTAGGCGGAATCAGCTCTGCACTGGCAAGCCCGCTTGTGGATGGGTTTGACTGGGTCGTCTTTAGCAGCTGCGACACACCTTTGCAGCCCACCGACTGGGTGGCGGCCCTTGCTGCCGCAAGGGCTGGCAACAGGGGCATCTCGTATATCCGCTACCAGGGTCAAGCCCATTATTTGCACGCCCTCTGGCACCGCAGCTTGCTTAAACCCTTAGAGGAATTTTTACAGGCCGGGGGCCGAGCCGTGCATAGGTTTTATGCCCAGGTGCAGGCTCAACCGGTAGACTATGCCCCCCTGGCAGCACCGCCCATAGACCCATTTAGCAACCTTAATTCCCCTGCTGATCTCGCCCGAATTAAACCCACCTATGATTGACCCTGAGTATTTCCAGCGTTTAAGCGCCGATGAACTGATCCGCCAGGATCGCGCCCTACTCTGGCACCCCTACGCCGCCAGCCCCTCAGCGCAGCCAATTTACCCAGTAGCGCGGGCAGACGGCTGCACGCTTACACTCACCGATGGCAGGCAATTAGTGGATGGCATGGCCAGTTGGTGGGCGGCCATTCACGGCTACAACCACCCGGCCCTTAACGCAGCGCTCACAGCGCAAACTCAGCGTATGGCCCACGTAATGTTCGGCGGCCTCACGCACGCCCCGGCGGTGGAGCTGGCCCATCGCTTGGTTGCGCTTACCCCGGCGGGGCTTGAGCGGGTGTTCTTAGCGGACTCCGGCAGCGTGGCGGTGGAGGTGGCGATAAAAATGGCCGTGCAATATTGGCAAGGCAAGGGTAAGCCGCACAAACAACAATTTATCAGCCTGCGGCGGGGCTATCACGGTGACACCCTTGGGGCCATGAGCCTGTCGGACCCCGACACCGGTATGCACAGCCTATTTCACGCCATAGTGCCCCAACAGATCTTTGCCCCCGCCCCCCAAAGCCCTTTCGCCGGGCCAATGCACACGCAGGATATTGAGGCACTGGAGACATTGATAAAGGAGCACCACAACCACTGCGCCGCCCTAGTGCTCGAACCCATAGTGCAGGGCGCAGGTGGCATGCGCTTTTACCACCCGGACTACCTTAAAGCCGCGCAAGAGCTTTGCAAACGCTATGAATTGCTGCTGATTGCCGATGAAATCGCCACAGGGTTTGGCCGCAGCGGCCGCCTCTTCGCCTGTGAACACGCAGGTATCACGCCGGATATTCTCTGCCTGGGCAAAGCCCTCACTGGCGGCTATCTCACCCTCGCGGCAACGCTATGCACCCAGCCGGTGGCCCAAGGCATAGGCCAAAGTTCAGCCGGTGTGTTTATGCACGGCCCCACCTTTATGGCCAATCCCCTCGCCTGCTCGGTGGCCAACAGGAGTATTGAGCTGTTAATGGACGGGCAGTGGCGGGGCCAGGTGGCCGCCATTGAGGCGCAGTTAAATGAAGAACTCGCTGCCGCCCGCGCCTTCAACTGCGTGGCGGATGTGCGAGTGTTGGGGGCCATAGGCGTGATTGAATTTACCCAACCGCTGGACCTTAACAACCTGCAGCCGTTTTTAGTGGAACAGGGCGTTTGGCTGCGCCCCTTCGGCAAGCTGCTCTATACCATGCCGCCCTATATCATCCGCCCCGACGAGCTCAGCCGCATTACCCAGGCCATGGTCCAGGCGGCGCGCCTGCGCGAGAACAACCTGCTTTAACCGAGGAGCCCCTATGCAACGAGTCTTAATCCCCATCGCCCACGGCAGTGAAGAAATTGAAGCCATTACCCTGGCGGATGTTTTGCGGCGGGGCAAATGCACCGTAACCCTCGCCAGTTG
>DAOQGS010000503.1:0-3062 GCA_035338675.1 Cellvibrionaceae bacterium | reverse complement strand
TTTTTGGCAAATTCGCCTAGCCAGAGCTTCGCCGCCGACATTTTTCAGAGGTTCCTTAGTTGCCAGCGACTTTAACAAACTGCCACTGTTGATTATCACCACCCCAGTATGTCCATAGGCGCACAGGCGCTTGGTCTTGGGTATTAAGGGCCACTACGTCCAATGCCTTACCATTAAAGCGCGACACCAGGCTGAAGCTGTTGTTGCCGGTTGAGCTTAAATTCCAATGTTGGCTGTGGGCGTCAATCCAGGCGGACTGACTAATACGGGCGCCTTCCTCAGTTTGCCAATCGGCGAGGGTAAGCGTTAGGCCGGTTTTGACGGATTTAATGGCGTAGTATCCGCCAGCAACCGTACTAATATCCCACTCTTGCACAGAGCTACTGTTTAACTGATTTTGCACGATTTGGCCGTCGGCGTTTATCTCCAACGCCTTGCCGGAGCGGCGCGAAACGATGGCGTAACGCCCTGCTGGCAATGTGGTGGCGGTTACCACGGGCAGCCCGGATGAGCTGCTGCTGGATGAGCCTTGGCGCAGAACCTTGGTGACTTTAGGACGGATAGGGGGAATAGAACAGGTTTTGGGCTGGTTGGGCGCAGGATCGCGACCGAAGGCGTGTACATCACAGGTAAAAGTACCCGCTTGAACCTTGTAAACAAATGCGCCCGCACCGCCGAAGGCAACTAAATTAGCCGCTGGCAGCGCGCAGGTCTCTCCTTGGCCACACAATTTTTGGTAGCCCTCAGGTTTCACTTCATTGGCTGAAGCGGCTACTGACACTGCTGCAGCCAGGGTAGCCAACATAAGCCTAATCGACATAACTCACTCCGAGCGAGAAAAATTCACAGCCTGCACTATACAACCGTACCGTTAAATAGTCTCTAATTTTGCTTAATAATTGAGCGATATTTTTCATTTATTCCTTAATGCTGTTAATTAGGTTTCATTTTGGTAAAAGAATTCTATTCAGGCGCCAAAGCATTTTTAGGTTTTGCAATTATTGAGTGGTACTTGAGAAAAACGGCAGATTTAACCTTGTTTTGCTGCTGTGCACAAAGTGTTGGTGCAAAGGCTTAACGCCGAGTATTTACCTGGCCCTTTCTAAAATAATCTAAACGCGCTCTCGACTGACCGCCTAATAAAATGAAAGTTTAGTCTTAGTTACGCAGATCGTCGTTGGTAATTCCATCTGCCAATTTAATGAGGCCGCTGCAATATCGCTGTTTTTATACGTTGTGAGGGGGCGTTTCGCCCTGGAGCTATAGGGCTAAGTTTTTAAAAATGCCGGGAGGTGGAGTACCCGCCGCGAGCTTGGCGGCGGGTGGATTGATGTAATCTAATTGCTAGATGGGTTAGAACTGCATTTCAGGAACCACCTCAGGCACCACAATCGGCCCTTCAGTGAGTTTTACAATGGTATCCACGCTAACGCCCGGCGCACGCTCGATGAGCCAAAATTTACCGTCGTGGATTTCTATATAGGCTAAATCGGTAACGACTTTTTTGATGCATCCGGCGCCGGTGAGTGGCAAGTTGCAGCGGTTGAGGAGTTTGGATTCGCCATCTTTACTGGCGTGGGTCATGGTGACGATGATGTTATCGGCACCGGCGACTAAATCCATGGCGCCACCCATGCCCTTAACCAGCTTGCCAGGGATCATCCAAGAGGCAATATTGCCTTCTATATCGACCTCGAAAGCGCCCAAAACGGTCAAATCCACGTGGCCGCCGCGAATCATTGCAAAGGATTCGGCGGAGGAGAAAATAGACGCGCCAGTGACAGCAGTTACCGTCTGTTTACCCGCGTTAATCATGTCTGGGTCTACTGCATTAGGATGAGGAAACGGCCCCATACCCAGCAGGCCGTTTTCCGACTGCAGCATCACTTCCATACCCGCCGGAATATAGTTGGCCACCAGTGTAGGGATGCCGATACCGAGATTGACGTAGAAGCCGTCTTGTAATTCGCGGGCCACCCGCTGGGCTATTTGTTCGCGTGAGAGGGTCATAATGGGCTCCTAGGCTTGGGTGGTGAGGCGTTCGATGCGTTTTTCAAAGGTGCCTTGAATCACCCGATCCACATAAATGCCTGGCGTGTGGATGTGATCCATGGGCAGCTCCCCTGGGGCGACAATTTCTTCTACCTCTACTACCGTGATTTTGCCTGCGGTGGCGGCCATGGGGTTGAAGTTCATGGCGGTATGGCGGTAGATCACATTGCCGTAGGTGTCAGCTTTCCAGCCTTTCACAATGGCAAAATCGCCGCGAATGGATTCTTCCAAAATATAAGGGCGGCCGTTAAACATGCGCACCTCTTTGCCTTCCCCTATGGGCGTGCCGTAGCCGGTAGCGGTGTAAAAGGCGGGAATGCCCGCGCCGCCAGCGCGCATTTTTTCTGCCAGTGTACCCTGTGGGGTGAGCTCGACCTCTAATTCGCCACTGAGGAGTTGTTTTTCAAATAGAGCATTTTCACCCACGTAGGAGGAGATCATTTTTTTGATTTGATGGTTTTCTAACAATATACCCAGGCCAAATCCATCTACGCCGCAATTATTGGAAACCACCGTGAGTTGGCGTGTGCCCATTTTTTTTATCTGAGCGATCAGCCCCTCAGGAATTCCACACAGACCGAAGCCGCCGGCAATGATGGTCATACCATCGGTGAGCCCGGCCAATGCCTCGTCGTAGGATGTGACTACTTTGTTTAAACCAGCCATTAGGTGTTCCTCTGAAGAATTCTTAAAAACCTGGGACAGCCAGGGGCTTTAAGCCATTACACGTTTTGCGGTGCAGCAGGCATGTTATAGCAGTATTTGCGCCTTAGCCCAAGGATATTTTGCCAAGGAGTGGGCCTTCATCGGTGCGGTTGTTTACTTGTTATGATGCTGCATCAGTTTGTCGGCGAGTATTTCTTTTATGGTGCAGTTACAGGACCCATCTTTGCTGTTGGGGCACAGCCTGATTGGCGGTGTTTTACAGGCTGGAGCGCGCGAGCAGGTTATTACCAACCCGGCTACTGAGCGCCCAATTACTGCGGTAACACTGGTTGATGGGGCGATGA
>DAOQGS010000502.1:1412-3063 GCA_035338675.1 Cellvibrionaceae bacterium | reverse complement strand
ACCAAAATACGGCTAACCGGCTGGCCCTTCGCGTCAGTTTGGTAGGTAACCAGATTCTTGCCCAGCCATTTGCTGGCAAACTCTTCAATTTCAGCCTTGGTGGATACCAATTTAACGCCACCGGCCTTACCGCGGCCGCCCGCGTGAACTTGAGCTTTCACCACCCACAGATTGCCGCCAATAGTATCGGCAGCGGCGGCAGCCTCGGCGGGAGTAGCCGCAGCTACACCCTTGGAAACGGGCAAACCGTATTCGGCAAACAGCTGTTTTGCCTGATATTCATGCAAATTCATGACATGTATCCGTTTGATTGCGCGCATTGGCGCGAGTTAAACATAGTGAACAAGCTGGTGTGGCCTATTCGTTGGACATTTATTGCCCCGTGGGAATGCCCTAGGAACAAAAGGCACCCTCAGGTTTGTGACCCAAAAGTGCCGCGACTAGCTGCGCGAGCGCAACCAAACTTATTTTTTCTTGCGGTTGGCGATGTGAATCGCGTGACCGTTAACTGCCAAGGCAGCTTCGTGCACGGCTTCAGATAGGGTCGGATGGCCAAACACCATCATGCCCAAGTCTTCTGCGCTGGAACCAAACTCCATGGCAATGGCAACCTGCTGCACCAGGTCCGCAGCAGATGGCCCGACAATGTGAGCCCCCAAAATGCGGTCAGTGTCGGCGTGGGCGATAATTTTAACCAAGCCGTCTTTTTCATCGGCGGCCAAGGCGCGGCCACTGGCCACGAAGGGAAAGGTGCCCACTTTGTAGTTTTCACCGGCGGCCTTGAGCTGCTCTTCCGTTTTACCCACTGCGGCTACTTCCGGGTGGGTGTACACCACACTTGGGATAATGTCGTAGTTGAGCACCGCTTTGTGACCAGCAATACGCTCGGCAACCATCACGCCTTCTTCTGAGCCTTTGTGGGCCAGCATGGGGCCACGCACTACGTCACCGATAGCCCACACGCCAGGGGCGCTGGTAGAGCAAAGGTCGTTAACGTAAATAAAACCGCGCTCATCCAGCTTAACGCCGGAATCTTCCGCCAAGAGGCCTTGAGTGAAGGGACGACGACCGACGCAGACGATTAATTTATCGAAGGTTTCTTTAACTTCTTTGCCTTCTTTGTCGATGTAGGTAACTTCAACTTCTTTTTCCGCACCGACAGTTTTAATTTGAGTGCCGGTGACCCGGGAGCTTAAGCGGATATCCAAACCCTGTTTGGTAAGGATTTTCTGGGTTTCTTTGGCAATTTGTTGGTCCATCAGGGCAAGGAACGACTCCATAGCCTCTAAACAAACCACTTTAGAACCTAAACGATTCCAAACTGAGCCCAGTTCAAGGCCGATGACGCCCGCACCAATGACACCTAAGCGGCCGGGTACGCGATCAAATGCCAGGGCGCCAGTGGAATCCACAATCACATCGTTATCCACTGGGGCAACGGGAATGTTCACGGGGATAGAGCCTGAAGCGAGAATCACATTGTCAGCTTCCAGGGTTTGCTCTTTGCCCTCAAAGTCAGTGAACAGAACCTTGCGGCCCGCCAGTAACTTGCCGGTGCCGTACAGGGCGGTCACTTTGTTAGCCAAAAACAAACCTGCGATGCCGCCGGTCAATTGCTTCACGATGGTTTCTTTGCGGGCGATCATGGCGG
>DAOQGS010000502.1:0-1370 GCA_035338675.1 Cellvibrionaceae bacterium | reverse complement strand
CCGCGATACCGTGACCCGCCAGGGCGTGGGCCGCCTCGTGGTATTTGTAGGAGCTATCAAGCAGCGCTTTAGAGGGAATACAGCCCACATTCAAACAGGTGCCGCCGTTAACACCCTTGCCGTCGCTATTTTTCCATTTTTCGATACAGGCAGTTTTTAAACCTAATTGTGCGGCGCGAATAGCAGCAACGTAGCCCGCTGGGCCCGACCCGATGACAATAACATCAAATTTTTCAGACATAAGTAGTTCCAAATAGGTGTGAAGACGCGTTCAATCTGAGCACTAGGGCGACAAGGCCGCCCTGTTAGGTATTGCGGGTTAGATGTCCAACAGAATGCGTGCAGGATCTTCGATCATATCTTTAATGGCAACCAGGAATTGCACGGCTTCTTTGCCATCGATCAAACGGTGGTCATAGGACAGGGCCAGGTACATCATGGGCAGGATTTCCACCTTGCCATTCACCGCCATGGGGCGCTCTTGGATTTTATGCATACCCAAAATAGCGGCTTGGGGCGGATTGAGAATCGGCGTGGACATCAAGGAGCCGAACACACCACCATTGGTGATGGTGAAGGTGCCACCGGTCATCTCTTCGATGCCCAATTTGCCGTCGCGGGCACGCAGGCCAAAATCGCGGATACCGTTTTCTATATCGGCAAGGCCCATGTGTTCGGCGTTGCGCAGCACAGGCACAACTAAGCCTTTCTCGGTAGACACGGCCACGCCTATATCTTGATAGCCGTGGTAGACGATGTCGTTGCCATCGATGGAAGCGTTTACAGCCGGAATACGGCGCAGGGCCTCCACAGCCGCTTTAACGAAGAAGCTCATAAAGCCCAAACGGGTACCCTGGTGGGCTTTTTCGAACTGGTCTTTATATTTGTTGCGCAGGGCCATAACCGGCCCCATGTTCACCTCGTTAAAGGTGGTGAGCATGGCGGTGTTTTGCGCGGCATCGAGCAGGCGCTCGGCGATGCGCGAGCGCAGGCGGGTCATGGGTACGCGTTTTTCAACTCGGAAGCCTTCGGCCACAACCGGTGCAGCCACGGCGGCAGCAGCAGGTTTGGCGGCGGGGGCGGCGGCTGGTTTAGCCGATGCGGCCAGCACATCTTCTTTTAACACCCGGCCATCCTTACCCGAGCCTACGATACTTGCGGTATCCAGGCCTTTTTCAGCGGCCAATTTTTTCGCCGCTGGGTTGACAGGTGCGCTGGCGCTGGCAGCGGCGGGCGCTGCGGCGGCAGGAGCGGCTGCTGGCGCGGCGGCGGCACCGGCACCGGCACCGGCACCGGCACCGGCGACGAAATAGGCGATAACTTCGTTGCTCAAGACAACATCGCCCTGCTGCTTAAGGATTTCGCTAATG
>DAOQGS010000501.1:0-3084 GCA_035338675.1 Cellvibrionaceae bacterium | reverse complement strand
CAAAAAAGCGTGCAGATTCAAGCATTAGGCGGCCGTAGTAGAGTTCAACTGCGGTATTTAGGTTCAAGGCTGTTAGATAATTAGCATCATTTTTTAGCGTTTGTATTAATCATTTTTGACGCGTGGAGTGTAAATAAGGTGTTAGCTGCTATGCGCCGTTTAAAAATCAGCGCAAAACTGACCTTGATGTGTGTAGTAACCACTGCCATTGCGTTGTTTTGTGTTTTGCTTGGATTTATTGTGCAGGATCTGCGGCTGGTAAAAGCGCTGAAAGATGAGCAGACGAACACTGAGCTTACGCTTTTGAGTAATAATTTATCCGCATTGGTAGCACAGGATGATACTTCGGCGATCCATGTTGTTATCCGCCACAGTTTAAGCCGCCACAGCATAGTGGCAATTTGGGTGCAGGATCAGGACGGTAGTGTGATTGATGCCTATCCCGAGCACATCAAAACCTATGGCGATTTTACGCAATTTCCCACTCGTCATCCGAATGATTATTCCATGCGCATGGTGCAGCGCGAACTCTTGGCGGGTAACTTACCCGTGGGGGATGTATTTGTTTGGGTGAGCAATTCGGATGTGGAAAGCCGCGGCGAACAACTGCGTTATTATGCCTTAATGGCTTTTGGTTTTGCGTTAGTGCTGGCGGTAATTATCGGTTGGCTGACGCAAAAAATAATTTCGGACCCCTTAAAAGCACTACAGAAATTGTCCCAGAGCGTTATTGAATCTGGCGATTACAGCCTGCGTTCAAGTTTGCATACCCAGGATGAAATCGGCCAGTTATCCAGCGCCATCGACCGCATGCTCAGCCAAATTCAACAGCGCGACGCCATGTTGGAAGGGCAGGTATCCCAGCGCACCCAAGAGCTGCAACAATTGGCAGATGATTTTCGCTACCGCGCCATGCACGATATTTTGACCGGCTTGCCAAATCGTGCGTTTTTAGCAGAAGAATTTCCGCGCGCCGTGGCCCATGCAAGACGCGTCAATAAAAGTTTTGCGCTGTTATTACTGGATTTAGATAATTTTAAAACCATTAACGACAGTTTTGGGCACGACGTTGGCGATGAATTATTAAAACAGGTTGCCGTGCGTATGCGCAGCGTACTGCGCGGTGAGGATATGATTTGTCGCCTGGGCGGTGATGAATTTGTGGTGTTGGTAGAAGATGTGGAAGAAGCGGAACACGTGCGGGCTGTGGGCGGCAATTTATTGCAAACCCTGCACTCGGAAATGTGGCTGGGTGGGCGCTCCATGCGTATTAGCGTGAGTATTGGCGCCGCCTTGTATCCGGATAATGGCCGCGAGTTATCCGATCTTAACCGGGCTGCGGATATTGCGATGTACCGCGCTAAGGATACGGGGAAAAACCAAATTATTCTCTATAGCCCCCACATGGAGCAAAAGGCGCTTTACCGTATGCTGGTGCAAAATGATTTGCGCGATGGCATGGTGCGCGATGAATTAATTGTTTATTTTCAACCCCAGGTGGATGCCCGCTTGCACCGCCTGCACGGCTGCGAAGCCTTGGTGCGCTGGCAGCATCCGCTGGAAGGTTTTTTAGTGCCGCAGACTTTTTTAAGCTATGCAGAAGAACACGGCCTGATTCGCCACTTGGATTATTATGTGTTGCGCAAAGCCTGTGAAGCCTGCATGCGCTGGCGCAAGGAGTTGGGTGCCGATATTCCTGTGAGCGTGAATTTTTCCGGCGCACATTTTCACTCGCGGGCACTTTTAGCCAGTATTAAGGAAATTCTCAACACCTCGGGCCTGCCCGCGCATTTATTGATGGTGGAAATTACAGAGGGCGTGTTAATTGAAGACCCGATTATGGCGCGTCAGTTAATTGCCGAAATTCGCGAGCTGGGTGTGCGCATAGGTTTAGATGATTTTGGTGCGGGTTATTCAACGCTCAATTATTTGCGCAGCTTGGAAGTGGATACCGTAAAATTGGATCGGTCTTTTTGTCAGTCGGTGCACAGCGATGAAACCGAATACCGGATGACCAAAGGAATTATCTCCCTGGCGCGGGATTTTGGTGTGGAGCTGATTGCTGAAGGGGTAGAAAATGCCGATCAATTACATGTTTTACAGGAATTGGGCTGTGACTATATTCAAGGCTATTATTTCGCCAGGCCTCTGGCGGAGAGCGAATTTGTGGCTTGGTACCAGACGTTTAAACGGCAGCCGCAGCTGGACTTTGTTTGATTGCCGCATACAGGCGGGCGCCCCATGGGTGAGGTAATCCCCTTTAAGCGCCCCACGGCCTGGCAAAAACACAAGGGCAAAACCCTCTGCCGCGAGGGTTTTCACAAATGGGTGGTGGCGAAGGAGAAACAGTTCGACGTCAAACAGGGCAAGCTTGTAACCCTGTATCGCTGCGCCCGCTGCGGTGAAACCAAAGTGCAAACCCACTGAATTTAAGATGCAAGCCCACTAGTAGCGTTGAGCAAATCGTACCGGCCGGTCGCCGCCTGAGCATTTTAAGCAAAGCTGCTTGAGGGTTCCCTGGGTGCCCTTGGTGGGCCAGATCAGGTAAACTGCGCGGCTTTTGTAGCTGTCGGGGCGGGTGATGAGCGATTTATTTGACGAGGCCGTAGAGGAACTGCAGACCTTTGTAGACTGGGTTCGTTTCGGCGCCAGCCGCTTCACGGAAGCTAATTTATTCTACGGCCACGGCACCGATAATCCTTGGGATGATGCGGTGGCGCTGACCCTTGCGGCGGTGCATACGCCCTTTGACCGCTTAGGCCAAATCGCCCATGCCAAACTTACCCGCAGTGAGCGCGTGCATTTGGCGCGGCTATTTCAGCGCCGTATTAATGAGCGCATGCCTGTGCCTTATTTAACCGGCGAGGCCTATTTTGCCGGGCTTAAATTCAAAGTTACGCCGGACGTACTGATTCCGCGCTCACCGTTGGGTGAAAAAATCGAGGAATATTTTGAACCCTATTTGCCGCAAGCCCCCGAGCGCATTTTGGATCTGTGCACTGGCTCGGGCTGCATTGGTATTGCGTGCGCATTGGCATTTGAAGCGGCTGGGGTGGTGCTTAGCGATATATCGGCGGCGGCTTT
>DAOQGS010000500.1:0-3086 GCA_035338675.1 Cellvibrionaceae bacterium | reverse complement strand
CTATTTGCCGGAAGGCCAGCGCAAGGGTAAGAGGTGAGCCGTGTATTTCCACGATGAAAACGACGAGCGCCCGCCAGTCCACACCAAAGCCCCCGCCTGGGTCATCACCTTTGCGGATTTAATGTCCCTGCTGATGTGTTTTTTTGTGCTCTTGCTGGCCTACAGCGAGATGGATGCGAAAAAATTCGCCCAGGTAGCCAGCTCCATGCAGGGCAGCCTGGGCGGTGGCACCGTTCCGCAGCAGGGCGAGGGCTTAATCCCCATGCCTGTGCCCCAGGCGGAATCCGCCGACACACCGCCTGAGCAGCCCTCCGAGGAGGATCAAGAAGCCAAGGCCCTGATGGAAAAACTCAACCAGACCCTCGCTCAAACCCAAGCGGATGCCCAGCAGCTGGCTCAGCGCCTGCAGGGGCAGATGGAGCGGGGCGAGCTGGAGATCGAAACCGACGGCCCTAACATTATCGTGCGCCTGCGGGAGCAGGGCAGTTTTGATTCGGGTTCCGCCGATCTTAACCCCCAGGCCCAGGCCACCCTCGCTACTATCGAGAGTGTTTTGCAGAGCAAGCAGGGCCGTATTTTGGTCTTGGGCCATACGGATGATGTACCCATCAAAACCCCCCGTTTTCGCTCTAATTGGGAGCTCTCCGCCGTGCGTGCGGTGGCGGTGGCGGATGCGCTGATGAGCTCGGGCCTGCTGGCGCGCGCCCGCTTTGAAGTCACCGGTTTTGCCGACACCCACCCACTCACGGGCAACGACACCCCCCAGGGGCGGGCGCGCAACCGCCGGGTGGAAATCGTTATAGCCCAAGACCTCAACCCCAATTTGACCGAACAGGAGCGCCTATTGTTGGAGCGCACCAGTAGCAACCCGCTGTTAAAGCCTCGCCAGGTGCGCCCTAAACCCAAGGGTGCACTGCCTGAGCATATTTTCTAGGAGTCACCGTGGAGCGCAGGCAATACTTCCGCATTAACGACACCCTAGGGTTCTCCTACCGGTTAATCGGCGAGAGCAAAAAAGAAGACACCTTTTGGTCCTCCCTGGCGCAAATGGACGAACAGATCAACCAGCTGTTGGGCGTTGTGGCCAACAAGCAGCCCTCGCTTGGCAAACTGCTGGGGCTGATGAATCAAAAACTTGAGCGCATCGCCAGCCAGTTGATGCTCGATGGCGAATTGATGCAAAAAATGGCCAGCCGGGTGGGCGAGGTGAACATCAGTGCCTGCGGCATAGGCTTTAGCCACCCGCAAGCCGTGGCGGCGAAAAGCCAGATCGCCCTTAAGCTACATTTATTGCCCAGCGATACCCGGGTGGCCGCTGAGGGGAAGGTTGTTGACTGTGCGACCCAGCCAGATGGCCTCTATTACTGGCGCATTAAATTTACCCGTATGGCGGAGGCGGAGCGGGATCTCTTAATTCGCCACCTAATTGAGCGCCAGCGCCAACAAATAAAGGAGTCCCGGTCACAAAACGATGGCGTGTAGGAAATATCTCACACGCATTGAGGTTAAACGCCACTTGGTAAATTTAGCCCGGCGACTAAACTGCTCCCACTTGAATGGAACCAGCGCAAAGGAACACTTTAAGGAAGATTAAGGGATCACCGAGGAGGGTTAAGGATTAACATACTGTGAGAATTGGCCGCGACATGAGGTTGCGGTTTTTTTTTGCCCCAAGGCTTATTTTGTCCTTGGCAGAGCTGCTCCGGCGGGGTACCATCGCACCGCAACACGCGATACCCGTTGCAAGGCAGTGCCCCTCTCAGTACACGCTTTAGGCTCCACGCCTGCATCGACCCTAGGTCGCCCACGCCCAAACCTCCTAAAACCCTGCCTGCCCAAGGCGGGGTTTTTCTTTTCTGCGTATCAAATTCGGCGAATCCCGTTTTGAGCGTTTAATTCAGCGGGTTGCTGTGCCATCATTTAGATTATTTCCATTTTGACTAAAACCTGTTGGAGTACACATGAGCCAGGTGAGCATTGCCTTAGATATCCACGCCAATTTGGGGGAGTGCCCCCGCTGGGATGAAGAAACCCAGTTGCTGTATTGGGTGGATATCAATAATAAACAGCTGCACCGCTTTAACCCCTCCACGGGTCAGGATGAGTTTTTAACCTTCGAGCAGGAAATTGGCTGCTTCGCTCTGCGCCAGCAGGGAGGTTTTGTATTGGGCATGCGCAACGGCTTTTATGTGTTGGACGGCTGGAATACCGATATTCGATTTATCACGGATCCAGAGGCCCACCTGGAGAAAAACCGCTTTAACGACGGCCGCGTGGATGCCCTCGGCCGCCTCTGGGCGGGCAGTGTGTATCCGCCGAAGGACTACAACGGCGCGAATATCTATTCGTTGAGCCCCGACGGGGTGGCCACCCACCAGGTGGGGAACCTACTCACCGCTAACGGCATCGCCTTCAGCCCCGACAGCCGCACCCTTTATTATGCCGATACCCCCAGCCACGCCATCATGGCCGCGGATTTTGACCTGGCAGCCGGCACCATCAGCAATACCCGTGTATTCCACCAATTCCCCCACGGCCAGGGCCGCCCCGACGGCGGCTGTGTGGATTCAGAAGGCTGTTATTGGACGGCCCTATATGAGGGCGGCCGGGTGGTGCGCCTAAGCCCAGCCGGTGACATACTGCAGGAAATCCCCGTACCCGCCCGCTGCCCCACCATGCCCGCCTTTGGTGACGGGGATTTAAAAACCCTTTATATCACCAGCGTTAGCAGCCGTCCCGAGGCCGAGCTGGCCGAATACCCCCACTCAGGGGCGATTTTTAAAGTGCGGGTAGATGTGCCGGGCCGAGTGGAAAATCGCTTTTTAGGCTAGAGGTTTCGGTTGCCTCGGCGCTAAGCCAATTGACCAGTATTTCCCAGAGACTCAGTTAATTTAGGTGTGTGGTATGGATAAAAGGATGTTTTACCTGTGGGGTCTGGTGATTATTAGCCTGGCGAGTGTGTTGGGCGTATTTATCTGGTTGCCCCCCATCGCTCAAACGGTCGCATATCATCAATTCGCCGACGAGCGTAGCTTTCTCTCAATCAGTCATTTTTGGAACGTCGTTTCAAACCTGATGTTTGCTGT
>DAOQGS010000499.1:0-3087 GCA_035338675.1 Cellvibrionaceae bacterium | reverse complement strand
GTTATTTGCTTGATTATGAATTTCACTCGGGTTTGGTCTTCGCCTAATCCACCCCACCACTAACAAATTTTGGTGTTAAAAAATGAAAAGACTTTTTACTCTCGGCTTTCTTATATTCTTTACAATGTCCGCTCATGCGTGGCTAGGCCCATCGGTTCAGATTGTCGATATCTATTTTGAAGGCCTAGCCAACGATCAGCGGATGGTAATTGTGGTGGATAGAAATATTCACAGCTGTGGCTGGAACTCAGCTGCACAAATTGATCGCAGCGTGGTGGGGGATCAAGCATTTCAAACCTACTCAAGTGTCATATTAAGCGCATTCTATGCTTCGCCAAAAGTTGATCTTGCCGTGATTGGTTGCACCGGTGATAGAGCAAGAGTAAATGCCGTACGAATATTAAAATGATTTAAAAAGATTGAATGCCAAAGGTTCATCAGCGTAGTGTGGTTTATTTGACTCGCGCGGTTTCTCCTCTTCATCTGAAGTAATGATTATACCTTTATTGGATTGTGCATGAATTTGAATTGAATCCGTGGTTTACACCTTCAGCTAACTTGGCCGACGCCACTTTTTTATGTCGCGGAGAACACGGGAAGGTTCCATATGTTCCCGCCATATCTCGGTTAATTGTATTGAAAGATATAAGATTGACTGGGCGGTTGTTGAGTTTTAATTCCGAATGCTTGTGCCGTTTTGTGTGGGTGTGAATTTTTGTATTGTCTTTACGGAATATTGAATATCTGCGCGGAGTTGCCCAGCGCCAGCAGTAATTATGGTTGATAGTAATTGGCTGATCGAATGAGAAGCGGCAATGAATTTTTATTAAACGTTGGAGAAGTGCTGTGAAATATTTACTATTGGCAATGACTTTCATTTCTGTGTCTAGTTATGCTGCAGGAGGAACAGGATTGAGAAAAATTCTGGGTATTGGTTGTCATAATGGAGGTGATCCGGTTTGTTATGTAACGATTGAGGGTGCCCCTGTCGGTCCAGCCGGATGTAACAGTACCTCAATTCGCTGGGATAGCAGTTTGGCAGGGGGTAAGAATCAGTTCGCGTTGTTGACAGCGGCATTTATGGCAGGAAAGCCAGTTGATCTGTTTATTATGGACACCTGTTTTCCTTTGCAGCCAGGTTATCCAACATTTTCGTTTTCTAACCTTTAGCCACCTGAAACGCAGTCTTGTAAGCGAAGTGTAACCCGCGCGGTTTTGTCTCGTGCAATTGGATGTTGTTTTTTGGTTTGAGGATTAATTATAAATGCATGGCTGTGCGTTTGATAAATCGCCGCTGCCGCACGCCGGAAAACAAAATAAATGGTCTTGTTTGGGGTTGCGGCTGAGTGCAGCCGCGCATTGGTTAATGCGGGCTTCCAATTGGAAATTCACACATCTAAGTAGGCGTTAAATTAGTTTATCTATGGAGGAAATTTAAATGAGCAAATACTTTTGGAAGATGCTGCCTATAGCGGCTGCCTGTATTTCTGGTTTTTCCCACGCGGGTTCAGTGAGTGGAACTATATCGCAGGTAATGGCCGGCCAAGATAATTGGTATGGTGTGCGTTTTTATTTAAACATTACTAATAACCAAACAAATGGGGAGTGCAACCCCTCCTTCGTCTATGTGGAACCGGAAGCAGGGTCGGGTTATCAGGCGAAAGTATCTGTTTTTTTGGCTGCCTATTTGGCAGGTAAAACTGTTGATATGACTGTGACAGCAGGGCGCGGAGGATATTGTAAGATTTTTGAAGGGGTGATGCGTTAACCTATTGCTGCAGTCATAAAAAATGAAGGGTGGTTTCATATGTGTTTTAGGCCGTGTAGGGCGGGTCAATTGGCGCGCGCGGTTTCGTGCCTGAACTTGAGGAAATCATTTTGCTTTTTTGGTATGTACCTGAATTTGAATTAAACGCGCGGGCTACGCCTTCGGCTAACATGACTAAGCAACGTGGTCATTTGTATTACGTACTTGCTGAATTTGATTGTGATTAGGTGATTTTAGCTTTTGGATGGTTACTTGAATTTGTGAGCGCAAGGCTTGCTGCATCGCCCACAAGGTTAAGCCGAGGTCGTAAAATTGTTGGGGAGAAATATGAAAATTAGATTGCTTAGCGCGTTGTTCGCGGGTTTGTATGTCAGTTCGATTCATGTACATGCTGCGGAAAGGAGTAATTTGTTAATCGAATCAGTCCGATATTATACAAGTGAGCAGGCAACAGTGGCTGCTCGCAAGTATGCAATTTTCAAGGTAAATCAGACCCTCTCGGGCGGTTGTAACTCCTTATACATTAAAATTGAGGACAGTAGCGCACTGAGTATGGTGCTGATGGCTAAAGCGCAAAAAAGCCCGGTGCTAGTTGGGTATGAGGAGCAGGTCAGAGGTGTTTTTGACTCTACGTCATGTTCATTGGTGCATATTGAGTTGCTTTAAACTGGCTAGGGTTTTTAATAATTTTTTTGCTAGTAAAGTGGGGTTGTGGTTAAGTGAATTAAATTCTGGCCACGCCTTTACCATAGGTGTTTCGGTTGTTGTTCACTAGGGCGATCTCGCTAGTATCTTACTAAAAATGTATGAAGTTGAAGTTTCTTTTGTATTTTTAATCCCGCTGCTATAAGTATAAGCGGGCGAACGTAAAAAGGTGTGTAGTATGAAAAAACAGATTGTAAGCCTCGTGGCAGTTGTTGCACTTGCTGGTTGGGTTTCTGCTCATGCAGAACCTACAACTACAAAATTAAAAATTGTCAAAGTTCGGCCTTATAACAACGCCTCAGGTGGCCCAGGGGATGTATATATCCAGACGGATAGAACCGGCCTTTGCAATACGGCGGATTCAACCCCGAAGTGCATCATTCATTAAGCGGCAGTAGCCGCCAGTTGGTCATTCATTAAGTCCATCGGTGTTCTATACCCTAAAACCTTGCGTGGGCGTTCATTTAATTCATTGATTACCCGTTTTAGTTGCTCGTCATCAACCAACCTAAAGTTGGTATTTTTCGGGTAATACTGCCGCAACAAACCGTTGGTGTTTTCGTTCGAGCCGCGCTGCCAAGACGAATAAGGATGGGCAAAATAAAATGCACAAT
>DAOQGS010000498.1:0-3089 GCA_035338675.1 Cellvibrionaceae bacterium | reverse complement strand
GCCGCAGGGTTTGGCGCTTGTTAAAAAGCGTTCAATACAGGCGGGAATATCATAAGGGGCCCAGGCTTGGCTAACCTGGTTGCCAAATTCCTGCGCAATGCGGGCCCGCCCGGTGGGGGTTGTATTGGTAATTAATAAATGAAATTCCCCAGACTGCAATAGAGCCTTAATTAAAGGCGTTGCCGCAATGCTCTCCCCTAAGGACACCGCGTGAATCCACAGGCAGGGTTTACTCGATGTAATCGGCGTTATAAACCCTAAGCGCTCAGCAATATGGCTGCGATAACCCGGCGCTTTAATGCTGCGCCAAATTAAACGGCCGAGAATAATCGGCAGGGCCAAATACCAAATAAGCGTATACAGGCGCCGCGCAATCATTCCGGCGTAACTCCATTTACAGCCGAACGATGCAAATTAGTATAAGCGCCATTCGCGGCCATTAATTCAGCGTGGGTGCCGGTTTCCACTATCGCGCCTTGCTCCATCACAATAATTTTATCCGCCGCTTCAATGGTGCTTAGGCGGTGGGCAATGACGATGGTGGTGCGGCCTTGGGCGAGGGCATCTAGGGCAATTTGAATAGCTTTTTCCGCTTCGTTATCCAGGGCGGAAGTGGCTTCATCGAGAATTAAAATCGGTGCATCTTTATAAATGGCCCGTGCTATGGCTAAACGCTGGCGCTGGCCGCCGGAGAGTCTATCGCCATCCTCGCCAATCAGCGTATTAAAACCCTCTGGCAGGGCGAGAATAAATTCTTTAGCCTGGGCTAATTCGGCGGCCTTTTGCACCCGCGCAAAATCTATGTCTTTATCATCCAAACCATAGGCAATATTGCGGGCAACCGTATCGTTAAATAACACCGTGTGTTGATTCACCAAAGCGATATTTTGCCGTAGGCTATGGAGGCTGACGCGGTTAATGGTAGTGCCGTCAATTAAAATACTGCCTTGGCTAAGCTCGTATAAACGCAACAACAAATGGGAGAGGGTGCTTTTACCGCTGCCGGAGCGGCCCACCAGGGCAATGGTTTGCCCAGGCAATACGGTAAAATTAATATCCCGCAAAGCCTGTTTGTGTTCTGTGTAGCTAAAATTCACCTCGCGAAATTCAATGGCGCCCTGGGTTACTGTCAGCGGCGCCGTGTATTCATCCTGTTCGCCTTGCATATCGATCACTTCAAAAATTGTTTCCGCGGCTGAAAGCCCTTTTTGAATGGTTTCATTAATAGTGGCAACTTGCCGCAGAGGTTTGGCGATCATGGCAGCCGCCGTTAAATAGGCCACAGCCGTACCGGTATCCTGCTGCCAAAAGGTCATAATTAAAAACAAAATGATGGATAAATTAATGGCGATCACCAGATGGAAAATCGGCCCCTGCAGGGCGGCGATACGCTCGTATTTTTTGCTCAGACGGTTGTTTTCCTCGCAGGCTTTTACAAAGCGCGCCGCTTCATACGTCTGGCCGTTAAAACTTTTCACCAAACGAAACCCGCCGATGGCCTCGTTGGTAATGTGTGTAATGCCGCCCATGCTCACCTGCATGCGCAGGCTTAATTTGCGAAAATACCGGCTGGCGGTGTTGGCCAATAAACCCAGCACTGGCGCTATAGCGACAAAAATACAGGTGAGTTTCCAATCCACCCAAATTAAATACACAAACAAACCCAGCACGGTAAAACCATCCCGCAGGCCCACCTGTACCGCTTTGGTCACCGAGCCAGTTACCTGGGCCACGTTATAGGTGATAAGGGAAATAATTTCCCCGGAATTTTGGCTGTCGTAATAGCGGCTGGGCAGGTGCAATAAATGTTGGAATAAATCCCGCCGTAAATCATTCACCACATGAATGCCCACCCGGGCGATGTAATAGTTGCCAAAATAGGAGCCGATGCCGTGTACAAAACGAGCGGCCACAATGGCCAGGGGCACCATCCACATCAGTTGTTTATCGCGGCTTTCTAACCCGTCCACAAAGTATTTCATCAGCTGCGCCATGAGTGTTTCCATCCCGGCGTAGAGTAAAAAGCCGAGAAAACTAATAATCAAAAGGCGAGCGTAGGGGCGGGTATAGCCTAATAAACGGCGGTAGAGTTGCCAGGAATTATCAGCAGAGGCAGTGGCCATGGTGGTCTCAAGTTTGTAGAGCGGAAAACGAAAGGGCGCGATTATCGCTGATTTGCCGCCTGCCGTCTTGTTGCGAGCCTGTCGTAGCGCAGGCGGCTAAATTCCAGTACCCTGCGCGGTTTTTTCTGGCCGCACTTTGCGCGGATATGCCTTAAGTGGCGTTTTATTTGAGACCGATTATGTTACGCCAGGCATTTGCCTACCATTTGCCCGAGGAGCTCATCGCCTTTGCTCCAGCCCCTGAGCGCAGCACCAGCCGCCTGCTGTGTTTAGATGGAGCGAGCGACGCACTCGCCCACCGCACCTTTAATCAATTGCCTCAATTGTTAAACTCCGGCGATTTATTGGTGTTTAACAACACTCGTGTGATTCCCGCCCGTTTATTCGGCCATAAAGCCAGCGGCGGCAAGGTGGAAATCCTCATTGAGCGCCTGTTGCCCGGCGGTGAGGCCCTAGCCCAAGTGCGTGCCAGCAAAAGCCCCGCCCCTGGCAGCCAAATCCTGTTAGATGAACAAACCCATGTGCAGGTGCTCGGGCGGCAGGGAGCCCTTTATCAATTGGCGTTTAACCAGCCCCCCCTTGAGGTGCTGGAGCGTCTGGGCCATATGCCACTACCGCCCTATATTGAGCGGCCGGATGATGAGGCCGATCGCGAGCGCTACCAAACTGTGTACGCGCAAACCCCCGGTGCCGTGGCCGCTCCCACGGCAGGCCTGCATTTTGATGATGGGCTACTGAACACGCTTAAAGCCCAGGGCATCCATACCGCATTTGTCACCTTGCACGTGGGGACGGGCACCTTCTCCCCCGTGCGAGTGGATAATATTTATGAACACACCATGCACAGTGAATGGATGCAAGTGAGTGAAGAGGTGTGTGAGCAAGTGCGGGCAGCCAAAGCCCGTGGCAACCGCGTAATTGCCGTAGGCACAACCTCGGTGCGCTGTTTAGAAACCGCAAGCCGCA
>DAOQGS010000497.1:0-3098 GCA_035338675.1 Cellvibrionaceae bacterium | reverse complement strand
GCGTTAAAACAAGAAAATCCACGCATTTTCGTAAGTTTAACGCAGCGAAGGCAAAATAGATCAGGACGATCTATTTTGCCGCCGGGTTAATAAGGCGAAATCCTAGGGGCAACCCTTGTGGTTACTCTGCGGCCCTCGGGTATCGAGCAGGATTTCCGGTGCAAAGGGCACCCACAAGGGGCGCCCCTACGGCTGTTTCAAGGCTAGGCATTCCTTAACCTAAAGACTTCATCTCCAAATGAGGAACATCCCTGGCAGAAATGTTCGCAAACAATCGGTGAAAAACCGCAGAATAGGCGTTAATCCGCCGCACTTAATTGCCGCGGCCCGGCTTTAAAATTCTCCGGCGTTAATTCCACTATTTCGGCGTGTTTAATATATTCAGAACCCATGCGCTCCAGGGTCACCATGGCCACCGGTGTGTTGGGCACATTGTTGGACAAACTGCGGTTGCGCAATTGGCGGTCGATGCGGGCTTGATAATCCGGTAATTTTAAGGTCGCGCCGGACTCTTCATTTAACATGCGGGCGAGCTTATGGTAGGCCGAAGCTTGCATATAATTCATCGCCACCCAATAGGCGCTGGATAAGTTATACGCAATGGCGGCTTTAATTTTTTTAGCGTCGGTGCGGGCATTTATTTGGGGATTGCCCATAGCCATTTCCCACAATTCAATAGCGCCTTTAATACCTTCCACCGGTTCTGAGAGGGTGTCTTTTTCCTCAATCATGGCATAGGCCTTGGTGGCTATATCATAGGCTTGGTTGATATTGCTAAATTCGCCGCTTTCCGAGCGAAATTGAAAACTGGTAATTTCCAAGGGTTTATAGGCCACCACAGTATTTTCCTGCACAAAGGCTTCCACCCGGCGTTTAGCCCCCTGCATTTCTTGGCGGGTTTGGCCTTTTAACCAGTCGGTTAATTTGCTGCGGAAATTTGCTTCCAACGCCACCACATCATTTTTAGCATCGCAACTGGCGTCACCTAACAACAACTTGCCCTCGCTGGGCAGGGCCTTATCGTATTTTTGTGTGTTGTGCACACTGTCGTGCACGCGCACAAAAATTTTCGGCAAATCGTAACTCACTTCCAATTGGGTGATGGCGGTTTCTTTGCCGTTGCAATTTAACGGCACCTTAATCGGGGTAATAGCTCGCAGGTTGCTCTCGCCGCCCACGGCAAATTCCACGCTAATGCCTCGGTAATCCATTTGGTTGAGCGACATATCGGGGAATTCTAAAATTTTGGCCGTTTGTTTTTGCCCCAAAATATTCACAGGGCTATCCGCCGCTAATGCTCCGACCGGTGCCAACAATCCGCCTGATAAAACCAAGGGCAACAATATTCGCATGCCTTTACTCTCTTACTCGCCAATAAACCACCCGCGCAGGGCCACCTCGCGCCACGTCAATCCGGCGCCTATTTATGAGCTTAGACTTTAGCGGCCGCCTGCGCAGGCTTTGAATTGGAACGAATATCTCTAGGTAATCGGCAAATTGTGTATTTTGGTTATGAACAGGACGCACTATTTACAGCCCATAAAAAAAGCAGCCGAAGCTGCTTTTTTAAAAGGCGGCGCCTAATTACTTGGTCTGATGGTGAAACGGTGCGTACCAGGTAATAAGGAAGGACGGGATGGTGGCAATCATGACGAAAATAAAATAGTGCTCATACCCCATGTGTTGCTGCAGGGTGCCGCTGATCATGCCGGTGACCATCATGCACAGGCCCATTAAAGCGGTACCAAAGGCGTAGTGGGCGGTGCTGTATTTACCCGGTGCCAATTGTTGCATCATGTAAATCATAAAGCCCACGGAACCTACGCCGAAGAAAAACTGCTCGATTACAATCAAGGAGGCAATTAAAGGCTGGTTGCTGGGTTGATAAATCGCTAAAAACAGAAAGGTAATATTCGGCACGTTTACCATGCAGCAGAGCGGAAAGAGCACTTTTTTCAGGCCGGAGCGGGCAATCCACAGGCCGCCGAGAATAGAGCCTATAACGTTGGCGGCAATACCATAGGTGCCGTATACCACGCCTATATCCTGGTTAGTCAGCGCAAGGCCGCCGTTGGCGACGGAATCCTTTAAGAACAAAGGAGTAATCGCATTTAAAAAACCGTAACTGAGGCGGTATAAAAACGCGAAGCCGATCATCAGCCACACGTCTTTTTTGGTAAAAAAAGTCACGAAGGCGTCCACTAAGGTGGCCGCAGCCTCTTGCACATTGCGCGGCGGGTTTTCCGCTTTGGAGCCATCGGGCATTACTTTTAAATGCCACAGACTCATCAGTAAATACCACACACCCACGGCAATAATCACAATCTGCCAGGAGATAACCCAGTCCGGGCCGCTTACATGGGGGTCGTGTTTGAAAATATCTTCATGTAAAAAACCGCTGGCGGTAACCACGCCACTTAAAATCGCCAAGCGGCCAAAGTTCCAGCTAAAGCTCTGTACCCCGGTGTATTTCGCCTGGCTTTTGCCATCGAGCGAGGTGACGTAAATACCGTCGCTGACGATATCTTGGGTGCTGCCGACAAAGGATAAAATCCACAGCAATATCAATAGCGGCAGGGTAAATTGCGGCAGTTGCATCACCGCGGCCACGGCAAATAAACCCAAGCCCAAAATAACCTGGGAGAGCAGCACAAAGAATTTTTTGGTGCGGTACATTTCCAAAAAGGGCGCAAACAGCGGCTTGATGGTATAGGCAAGGCCGAGCATGCCCGCGTAGGTGGTGGCCGTTGCGTTGTCCATCCCGACGTTGCTAAACATCAGCACAGTAGCCCCGGTGAGCAGGTTGTACATCAGCGCCATGGTGAAATAGCCAGACGGCACCCACAACATCGGATTACTTGGGTTTCGGACAGTTTGCATAGATCGACTACCTATAATTTTTATTTTGGCAAAGAGAGCGCACAGGGGAATTAGGCCGTGGAAGGCGGCGGCACAATAGCACTTCAACGCCTTAGAATAAATAAACGCCACCCACCAACGGCGGGTTTTTTACTACCCTTTTAGCTGATTCACAGTGTGCCCCCGCACCGGGCGGATAACTCCTGATACACTGGCAGGCCTAACGATAACAACACATC
>DAOQGS010000496.1:0-3103 GCA_035338675.1 Cellvibrionaceae bacterium | reverse complement strand
CGGTTGGGGTTGGCTAAGCCGCCCACAGTATTTAGGTAATCGTTGTCGTTAGCCAGAATAAGTGTATGGTACTGGGTATTGCCTAGCTGTACATCACTACCAAAAGCAATGCCTTCTAATTTGGCTGGTATTTGGTTGGCGCTAAAACCTGCTGCAATTAAATTAGAGGTAATGTCTAAAAACTGTGTTTTAGCTACGGCTTTACTGGTGAGGTCACCGCTCAAACCGGCAACGCTTTGTGCGTTGGTTAAATCAATTTGGAAGAGTTTTTTCGCCACCGCCGCAGAACCATCGCCTAGGCCCTTGCCGTCGCGCTCTAATACCAAAAATTGATTGTTGTTAATCGCCAGTATTTCACTTACGCCGGTGCCGTCGGTAAGTTTATAGGCAAATTCCTGGGTGGTGCCAGAGGCGATATCAATAACCACTATACGCACATTTTTGCTTTTATCCTGCAGAGCGGTGGCCTGCATGATGCCCACTAATTTACTGCCATCGGGTGTAATGGCCAGGCCTTCCATGCCTTTATTGGTGGTGCGCCCAGCGGTATTGCCGCTAATTTCCGCTGTTTCGGTACTAAAACTCTGCGCTGCTGTTAAAGAGGCTGGCAGGTTAAACGTGCGCAGGCGTTCACCTGTGGCAATATTAAATTCGTATACATAGGGGCCGTACTCATCCGAAATATAAGCCGTTTTGCCATTGTTGCTGATGCGGATTCCCTCCGGGTCTAAACGGGCGTTGTTAGGATTAGTGGTGGCGCCGGGGGCAAAATTATCGCTGCGGCCGGAAAAATACTGTTTATGGGTTGTATTGATGCTGGGCACTGCAGAAGCCAAACCCGCTGTATTGCCATAATTGAGCGCGCTGCTGCTGTAAAAAAGGGTGGTGGATTCTAATTGTGCACTCACGCTCAGCGGTAAACTTCCGCTGCTGGCGGCGCTGAGCCCTATGGATATTTTATGGGCGCGGGGAATGTAGCTGGTGGTGTTATCTACCAATGCGCCATTGGTATAACTTTGTGCATTGGGGCCACGATCGGGTAATAAATAGAATTGATTCCCGCCCGCATAAGCGATGCCTGAACCTGTGCCACCTAAAACAGCCGCGCTAACGCCGGATTCCAGTGTGTAATTTAAGCCGGATAAATCGCTGCTGCCATTGATTTCGCCCACACCTAATAATACAGGCGCGGCTTGGCTGGCGGCGGATGCCAGCACTATCATCATTGCACTTAATGGTTTTATTACAGTACGCATAACTACCTCTTATTAGTTTAATTAAAGCGCAGGCGGCGGTTTAGACAGCAGGTTGCTTTGAGCTCTGCTAGCATTAATCACTATCTAAGGTTTGAACCTGCGCGATCCGAGCTTATGCGGCGTTAATGACAATTGCGTGGCAATTAATTGGCTGAGGAGGGCGGCATCTTACATAGACTGCCTCCGGAAATTGCGGCGGCTAGGTGAATTTTTCTGAGGCGCCTTAGTTAGGTTAACAAATAGCTTCCCTAAGCCAATTTAGGGCTCGCGTGTAATAACCGCACTGCCGCGCTTAGGACTTGTCCGTTAGCTGGGTTTTAGCCTGCATTTCATAAATATTGCGCGCTTAAATCTGTGCGCATTTTGGCTATTATTTAGGGCACCCACCAATAGCGCACTATATGAAAAAACACGGGGGCGGCAAAACTTAAGGAGTCCACTCGATCGAGCATGCCGCCGTGGCCTTCAATTAACCAGCCCCAATCCTTTACACCCCGGTCGCGCTTAATGGCTGATAATACAAAGCCGCCGAAAAAACCCATCACATTAATAGTTAAGGCGATCAGCGCCGCTTGCCAGAGGTTAAAAGGTGTTAACCAGAATAAACTCGCCCCGAGGGCTGTGGAGGTTAAAATGCCGCCGATTAAACCTTCCAGGGTTTTAGAGGGTGAAATGGCGGGGGAGATTTTGCGTTTGCCCATTAATTTGCCCCACACGTACTGAAATACATCGCTGGACTGCACTACCAGAATTAGAAATGCCACCAGGTGCAATTGCCGCCCATCGAAATTCGGGATGGATAACATTAAAAGGGCGGGGATGTGGGAAATGCAATAAACACAAATCATCAGCCCCCACTGCACCTTGGCGGCGCGCTCTAAAAAGCGCGTGGTATCGCTGCCGATGGCGGCGGAGATAGGCAATAATAAAAAGCCATAGACGGGAATTAAAATCATAAATAATCCCACCCAGTGAGTGCTGATCAGCCAATATTGTAGGGGTAAAAAAAAGAAAAAACTCCACAGTAGCGCCCGGTGATCGCCCCTGCGGGTATGGGTTAAGGAGACAAATTCCCGCAGGGCTTGAAACGAAATAAAAGCAAATAAGGCAACCACGCCAATTTCCCCTGCGGCCATGGCCAGGGCCAAAACGCCTACCATTACCCACCAGGCGTTGGTGCGGGCATTTAAATTGGCCACCACACTTTTAGCCCCATCTGTATGGGCGCGCATTTTCAAGCCTTGGCCGATGAGGCTGGCCAGGATTAAAACAACAAATACGCCGGTATATAAGTGCACAAGGGTTGCGGTTGATTCGCTTAGGGTCATGGAGTGCTCTGGGCTAAAAATAGTTAATTAAGTGGGGCGAGATTTAATAGGGCGCTGCGGCTGCGGGTGAGAAAATCCTGGCGGGATTCACCTTCAGCTAGCCGCAGCGCTTCGCCAAAAATTAAGGTGCACAACAAAGGCACGGGAATAAATGCACCTTTTGGCATTACCCGGCCCAGGTTTTCAATCCACACCGGCACAAACTCCACCTGGGGAAAGGCTTGGGCTAAATGAAATAAGCCACTTTTAAAGGGCAATAAGTCATCGCCTAAATTGCGGGTGCCCTCAGGGAAAATAATCAGCGAGTCACCCGCATTTAACGCTTCGCTCATTAACTCGATGGGATTGGGTTGGGTTCGGCTAAGCGAGCGGGGGATTAACACGCTTTTAAATACCCGGTTGGCGATATAGCGGCGCAGGGGGCTGGTTAGCCAATAATCGGCCCCGGCTACTGGCCGAGTGGTTTTGCGCAGGGCAGGCGGCAGGCTCGCCCAGAGGGTGAGAAAATCCCCGTGGCTG
>DAOQGS010000495.1:0-3106 GCA_035338675.1 Cellvibrionaceae bacterium | reverse complement strand
TTATTTTAAAACTCGTCTCCGGCAAGCGCATAAAGGCCGATGCTTTACTGTGGTGTAATGGCCGCACGGGTAATACCGATAATTTAAATTTATCCGCTGCAGGTTTGATGGCCAACCACCGCGGCCAAATTGATGTGAATAAACATTACGCCACGGCGGTGCCTTCGATTTATGCGGCGGGTGATGTTATCGGTTGGCCGAGCCTTGCCAGCGCCAGTTACGACCAGGGCCGGGCTGTGGTGAGTGCGATTTTGGGTGAGGAGGTGAGGAGCGTTGAAGATGCCCCCACTGGTATTTACACCCTGCCTGAAATTAGCTCCATCGGCCGCACTGAGGCGGAATTAACCGCCGCTAAAGTGCCTTACGAAGTGGGCCGCGCTTTTTTTAAAGATACCGCTCGGGCGCAAATTTCCGGTGAAGATGTGGGTATGTTAAAAATACTCTTTCACATAGACACCCTGGAAATTCTCGGTATTCACTGCTTCGGCGCGGAAGCGGCCGAGATTATTCACATCGGCCAGGCGATCATGAATCAAAAAGGCTCCGCTAATTCAATTTCGTATTTTACCAACACCACTTTTAATTACCCGACTATGGCGGAAGCCTATCGGGTGGCGGCGTTAAATGGGTTAAATCGAGTGCAGCGGCCTTAGCCAGTTATCAGCTGCCATGAACCCCAAAAAAGTCACCCGTGAAAATTTAAAAAAATTGACCGACTTGCCCAATATTGGAAAGGCTGGCGCGAGGGACTTAAATTTGCTGGGCATAGATCAACCGGCGCAATTGATCGGCCGATGCCCCTATGAGTTGTATTATTCCCTCTGTTTGGCGACAGGAGCAACTCAGGATCCGTGTGTTATTGATGTGTTTATTTCTGTCACACGCTTTATGAGCGGTGAAAATCCGCTTCCTTGGTGGGAATATACGCAGGAGCGTAAAAATTATTTAAATAAAGGCAGCTGAAATGAAGTTTGGCTACACAATTGTTTATGTTTCGTCAGTTGTTAATACGCTAGAGTTTTACAAGCGGGCATTCGGTTTTGAAACGCGTTTTCTGCATGAATCAGAACAATATGGCGAGCTCAATACCGGGGAAACTGTTTTAGCATTTGCAACCCACGCCATGGGTGAAATGCATTTTGTGGCTGGCTATCAAAAATCTGCCCTGGGAGCATTGCCTTTGGGTATTGAATTGGCGTTTGTTACTGAAAACGTATCGGCAGCTTACACAAAGGCATTATTGGCAGGTGCTGTTTCCATCGCCGAGCCTTGTCAAAAGCCTTGGGGCCAAACTGTGGCTTATGTGCGTGACAACGACGGGGTTATCGTTGAACTTTGTTCGCCGATATAACCAACACCGAACAAGGTAACCAACACCGAACAAGTTGTGGCCGCTGAACTCAGCGGTTACATATCGATGCGATTAACTGCGGGCACAAGCCCGCTTTTTTTGCCGCTTGATTTTACGCCAGGGGTTTATTCCTCGTTGTTATCGTCGCTGGGTTCTTCGGCTTGTGCAGCTGGCGCAGTTTGCGGCGCAGGCACATGTTTCACCACGCTATGAATAGTGTGTTGGTGCTCAAAATAAACCGTAAATGTAGGGTAATCCCAGGTGCTAATCGGCGGTTGGCCCACCGGGCCGCTTTTGTGGTCCGGCTCCCCATAGCGGGATAAAACCTGGCTCATACTTACGCCTTTGCCGGGCATGCTGACATGGGCGCCCTGTTGGGAGCCGACCGGTACGACAATTTGTTCGGCCATACAGGGCAGGCTTAGGCTCAACATCAACGCCAGGGTTTTAACGGCTGCGCTCAGAGTGATCTGCATAATTGCCTCTATTTTTGACGAGTTAACAGGGTGGGGGAGCATCAGGGAACGGCTCCATTAAACCAGAAACAGCGCGCTCAGGGCCGGATCTTATTTGCGCTTTAGCGCCATCCGTTTACAATCGCGCGCCCTTAAGTGGTAACTTAAGGCCCGTTTCGACGGCGTACCCCCAGTGATTGTAGGTTAAAGGGTAGCGCCGCCGTCGCAAGTTTCCTAGCCCCTTACGCGCTTCCTCCATGGCCTTTGCACTCCCTTTATTAATCGGTTTTCGGTATACCCGCGCAAAACAACGCAATTCATTTATCTCCTTCGTCAGCCTGTTTGCCTTTTTAGGCATGGCTCTGGGGGTATTTGCGCTGATTGTGGTGCTTTCGGTCATGAATGGTTTTGATGCCGAACTGCGCGAGCGCATTTTACGGGCGGTGCCCCACGGCTATATCACCCAAACCGGCGGCCTGGCCGATTGGCCCAAATGGGCCGAGCAGGTGCGCGCCTATCCCTATGTTAAAGGCGTTGCACCCTTTATTGCCGGCCAGGCCCTGCTCAGCGCCAATGGTTTGGTGCGGCCTACGGAATTGCAGGCCATTGATATTAAGGCCGAGCCTGGGGTATCGAAAATTCATGAGCACATTATTGCAGGCTCCCTAGAGCCTATGGCACCGGGTGAATTTGGTATGGTGCTGGGCAGTATCGCTGCGCGCAATATGGAATTGGCCATAGGCGATAAAGTATTGGTGACCCTGCCGCAAATATCGGTTACGCCCGCTGGCGCTTTTCCCCGCGCCAAGCGTTTTACTCTGGTAGGGATTTTTGAAGTGGGCGCCCAGGTGGATCAAAGCCTCGCCCTGATTAATTTAGAAGACGGCCAAAAACTGTTTAAAAAAGCCGATAGAGTTGATGGTTTGCGCCTGGAATTTAATTCCATTTATGCAGCGCCCGCTTATTTAAACCAATTAACCGCCGCCTTAAAAACCGCTGCAGGCAGCGAGAGTGAATTTGTGGCGCGGGATTGGAGCCAAACCCAGGGCAGTTTATTTCAAGCGGTAAAAATGGAAAAAACTGTGGTGAGCGTGATGCTGGCCATTATTATTTTTGTGGCGGCTTTTAATATAGTTACTAGTTTAATCATGATGGTGGGGGAAAAACGCAGCGATATTGCCGTGCTGCGCACCATGGGGATGAGCGCAGGCAATGTGGTAGCCATATTTATGGTGCAGGGCATTGTGATTGGCGTAATGGGTATTGTGATTGGCAGCCTGTGCGGCATAGGCGCGGCCCT
>DAOQGS010000494.1:0-3107 GCA_035338675.1 Cellvibrionaceae bacterium | reverse complement strand
GCAGCCGCTCCACCTGGCCCTGCCCATAGCTGTATTCGAGCTGCAGGTTGGCCACCGCGCCCTTATCCGAGGCCCAGGTGCGGCTCCACTCTAGGGTGATGGCCTGGCTCACCTCGCGGGCCAGGGCGGTTTGCCCTGCATTCAAGCGGTTGCGTTTGTCGTACAGCCCTGCCCGCCAACTGGTGCGCGCCGCCGGTTGCGGGCGGGTGATCCAGGTTAGGCCGCTGCCGAGGGTGGTGACATCGCCCTCTAACCCAAGGGCCGCATAGCGATCCCCCAGCTCAAACTGGTTGTTGGTCGCGCTGATGTCCCAGAGAAAATTAAGCTCCGGCGATGGCAACTGGTAGGCCAGGCTGCCGTAGCGGTTGGAGACACCGCCGAGGGTTTGCAGCAGGCCCAGATCAAAGCGGTCGTGGCGACCGGTCAACTCAAAGCGGGAGTACTGGGCGATGGCGCGCTGTTTACCGCTGGCGGCGCTGCCGTAATTGTCGATGCGCAGGCCGTACACCTGCTGCTCAGCCTCATCCACCCGCAGGTTCAATACGGCCTCGCCGGGTTTAGCCCCGCGGGAATAAAAGGCAAACACCTTAAAACCCGGCTGATTTTTTAACGCCTGCACCCGCTCTTCGATGGCGGGGCCGTACAACAACTTATGCATATGCGCAGCAAACGGGCGCTCAAAGCGCTTATCCTGCAGGCGGGTTTTGTTGATCACATGCACCGCCCCCAGCAACCCCTCCTGCAGGCGCAGCTCCACCCGGCCCGCCTCCACCCGCTGGGGCGGCAGGTACACCGTATGAAAGGGGAAGCCAAAACCGCGCACGTACAAGGTCAAAGCATCCGCCAGCTGGTTGAGCTCCTCCACCGTCATGTTCGCGCCAAACTTGCCCTGCTCCCGCCTGGCTTGCTGCAATAGGGCCTCTAGGCTTAAACCCCGGCTGGGGTGTTCAAGGCCTGTCACCTGGAATTCGCGCACCAGTACCCGCAGGTTTGCCGCCTGCGGGTCCAGCGGCTCGGCCGCCAACAGCGGCGCAAGCAGCAGGCAGATGCCAAACACCCAAAATATTCTTAACAAGGCTACGCCCCATGGTTCATAAACCAACTTGTTGAAAGAGTGCTGTTGAGACAAAGCCGCGCAACTATGAGGCGCAAGCAGCAGGCAGATGCCCAACACCCAAAGTCGTCTTAACAAGGCTGCGCCCCATGGTTCATAAACCAACCTGTTGAAAAATGCTTAAGAGAAACTGCCGCGCAGCGCAATACCAGGTGAAGCCTGAAGGGGAATCGATAAAACCTGCCTAGGTGATACCTCACCCAACTGCAACCTGCGGCCCAGAGCTATTTATTCTTAATTAGCCACCGTGTTAACTACCGCCAAGCTCAGCATTCGCGACACGCTTAGGGCCTTAAAGGGCACCCAACACACCGCTGGGCAACCGCCTCGCACCAGTAGAACACTCTAGTTTTTGTTAACTATAGACCAGCCTCACCGTTTAACCCGGGCGTAAGACTCACCCGGCGGCAAAGTTGCCAAGCAGGCCTTAGTCATCCATTCTTTAAGCATTCAAAGACGGTTGTGGAAGTTAAAAGGCGATGAAGCTGTTACTGGTGGACGATCACGAGCTATTCCGGCAGGGCCTGGAAATGCTGCTGTCGAGCCAGCCTACCCGCAAAACCATCCTGCACGCCGCCACCGCCGCCCAAGCCCTGCAGCAACACGCCGACCACCCGGACATCGACCTAGTAATCCTCGATTACAACCTGGGCAACGACCGCGGTATGGACGTATTACTCAGCCTTAAACAGCGGGACCCTTCCCTGCCCATTGCGGTGATCTCCGGCCGAGAGGATTCCGAAGTGATCCTCGCCGCCCTCGGCGCTGGCGCCAGCGGTTTTATTCCCAAAAGCCTCTCCACCGACGACACCCTAAGGGCCATCAACCTGCTACTAGACGGCGCCATTTACGCCCCCTGGCCGGAAGACCCAGAGGATCAACCCAAGGCCCAAAGCGAGCGCGATATAGCCCGCCAGCAACAATTGCAACACCTAGCCAGCTTCGCCCGCGGCGTGTTCGACACCAATGCCCTGCATTTAAAAGAACAAGCCGCCGTGGAGAGCCAAATGGGCAGCGCCCTGCACAGTTGGGTGAGCGAAATTCAAAAAGACCGCAGCCGCCTGGAGGCCCTCGCCTTCCAAGACGACCTCACCGGCCTTGCCAACCGGCGTTTATTTTTGGAGCGCCTGGACCAGGCCCTGCGCAACTGCCGCCGCAACAAAACCTTTATGGCCCTGGTATTTTTGGATTTAGACCGCTTTAAACAACTCAACGACAGTCTCGGCCACTACGCCGGAGACCTGCTGTTAAAAGAAATCGGCCAGCGCCTGATGCGCTCGGTGCGGGAGGTAGACACCGCCGCCCGCCTAGGCGGCGATGAATTCACCCTGATTTTGGTGGACGTACAGTCGGAGGTGGGCCTGAACAACCAGCTCACCCGCCTGCGCGCAAGCTTAAAAGAACCCTTAGAAATTCAAAACCAACTGATCCACCCCTCCGCCAGCATCGGCGCCGCCATCAGCGACGGCTCCGAATCCGCCACCGAACTCATGGCCCGCGCCGATGAAAGCCTCTACGCCGTTAAAGCTCAGGGGCGGGATAATTTCGTCATAGCCGCAGGGGTCAATGCGCAGGGCGGCAAATAAAGGCCAGCACTGCTCGCCCCATGCTATTCAGGTTAAGAAATTTTGGCGCCTGCACACCCCAAAATTCCCCTCCCGCGGAGGGGGCAGGCTTGCCTGCCGGGGTGGTTGCAGTGGAGAACCCTGTTTTTATTTCAGGTGGTTTTTATTTCAGGTGGCTTTTAATTGAGGTAGCTTTTATTTAAGGCGGCTTTTAATTGAGGTAGCTTTTATTTAAGGCGGCTTTTAATTGAGGTGAATTTATTTCGAAATCTTTACTTCCAGCGGGCTGCGAAAAAAAACAGCGCGGCGATCTACCACCCCCCTTCGGAGCCCCCCTCCGCAATGTCATTAAGTTAAGGAAAAGGCCCGCTATAGCGTAGGTCAATGAGATGGACTCCCCCTCTCTAACAACCCGGCATCGAAGTGCC
>DAOQGS010000493.1:0-3110 GCA_035338675.1 Cellvibrionaceae bacterium | reverse complement strand
TTTGGCTTGGCGTTTGTGGATGAGGGCGGCGCCCGCCGTGCCGAGTGGTCTATTCGCCAGGCCTCCGGCCAACAAACCCTGTATTACCAAGTGGATATGGTGGCTAAACCCGAATCCTTAGGCGGCAACCAAGCCCTGCCACCGGCCCTGCGCCTGGTGTCCCACACCGGCCCCCAAGCGGCGGCGGCCAAAGAATTATTAGACCGAGCCCGCTCCCGCTCCGCCGATGCCTATACCCTCGCGCGGGAATTGATCAACGAATTTAATACCCAAACCCAGTTGGCGCAGTTATTAAACCACTCGCAAAAACGCATTGTGTGGCTGGTGGATTTATTAAACCAAGCCGGTGTGCCCGCCCGCGAAGTATTGGTATTAAATTTAGAGGATGGCCGCAGGCGGCAGAGTTTAACCAGTGTATTGCAAGTATTTGAGAACGACCGCTACCAATTATTTAATATCGACACCGCCGAGCAGGGCCAGCACCCGAACCAGTTAATTTGGCAAGCCCACGCGGGTGCTTTGTTAGACTTAGCTGGCGGCTCCCGCTCCAAGGTGCATTTTTCTATTATTAAACAGGAAGTGCCAGTCAGTCGTGTATTGCGGGAGAAAAACTTAAGCGAGCGCAATTTATTAGACTTCTCCGTGCACTCCTTACCCCTGGAAGATCAAGCCTTATTTAAAGGTATTCTGCTGATTCCCATGGGGGTAATGATTGTTGTATTCCTGCGCATTTTGGTGGGCATACGCACCTCAGGCACTTTTATGCCAGTGCTCATCGCCATGGCATTTATTCAAACCAACCTGGTACCGGGCTTAATTGGTTTTAGTTTAATTGTGGGTGTGGGGCTGGTGATTCGCTCCTATTTATCCCGGCACAATTTATTGCTGGTGGCGAGGATTTCTGCGGTGATTATCACGGTGATAATTCTCATCGCTATATTCGCTATTTTGGCCTACCGCTTAGGGTTAACCGAAGGCTTAAAAATTACCTTTTTCCCCATGATTATCCTCAGCTGGACCATCGAGCGGATTTCTATTCTATGGGAGGAAGAGGGCCCCAGCGAGGTGCTCACCCAAGTGGGCGGCAGTTTATTTGTGGCGGTGCTGGCCTATGCGGTGATGAGCAATAATCTGGTGCGGCATTTAACCTTTAATTTTTTAGGCCTGCAGTTTGTATTCATGGCCGCTGTGTTGTTATGCGGGAATTACACAGGTTATCGCCTCACCGAATTGCGCCGCTTTAAACCCTTTATCGGTCGCGCATAATTATGTTTGGCGCCATTAAAAAAATCTGGGCACACACCGCCTACGGCCAATTGGCAAGCCAGGGGGTGTTGGGCATGAACCGGCGCAACCACTCCTATATTGCCCGTTACAACCCGCGCCATTTATACCCCTTAGTGGATAATAAATTAAAAACCAAACGCCTGGCTGAAGAATATTCAGTGCGGGTGCCTAAATTAGTAGGCGCCATTGAAAACCAACACGATATTATTCTGCTGGATTCCCTGGTTGCATCATTGCAAGGCTTTTGTATAAAACCCTGCAAAGGCTCCGGCGGCAAAGGGATTATTGTCATTACCGGCCGGGATGAGCGCGGTTTTATCAAAGCCAATGGCCAGGTTATCACGGCGGAAAACGTACAGCGGCATATTTCTAATATTTTGGCCGGATTATTTTCTTTAGGTGGCAAGCCAGATATAGCCTTAATCGAAACGCTTATTCACGCCGACGAGCGCATGACGGCATTTACCTATGAGGGTGTGCCGGATTTGCGGGTAATTGTGTTTTGCGGTTTTCCGGTTATGGCTATGATGCGCCTGTCCTGTAAAGCCTCCGGCGGTAAAGCCAATTTACACCAGGGCGCGGTGGGTGTGGGCATAGATATCAAAACTGGCGCTGCGGTCAATGCCATTCAAAATGGCCAGAGCATTAAAGTGCACCCGGATACCCAGCAGGAATTATCCGCCCTCCAGGTGCCCGCCTGGCAGGAATTATTAGAGCTCGCCTGCGGTTGTTACGATATGACGGGCCTGGGTTATCTGGGTGTGGATTTAGTGTTAGACCGAGATTTAGGCCCGCTGTTATTAGAGCTGAATGCGCGCCCTGGGTTATCCATTCAAATTGCCAATAAAGCCGGTTTATTGCCCCGCCTACAGGCGGTGGAGCAACTGAAAAAAATTGAGCGCTACAGCAATTTGGAGCGGGTAGCCTTTTCCCGCGAGCATTTTGCCGCGCAATGAACCAGGTTTCTTCAACCGCTGCGCACGTTGGCCTGCCGCGCAATTTTTTGCTCAATAAACCTGGCGCGAGCGAATCCTATCCGTTTTATCCTGATGTGCCTGTATTTAAAGTAGTGAATAAAATATTCGCCATAGGCTTTAGCAAACACGACAACTGGTTTTTGAACCTAAAAACCAAGCCTGAGGACGGCGCCCTGTTGTGCAGCCTATTTAGCGCGATCACACCGGGTTATCACATGAATAAACGCCACTGGATTAGCGTTGATTTGGCTGGCGATTTACCAGCCTGGGAAATCGAGCGCCTTATTAATACCTCCTATGATTTAGTGGTGGCGGGGTTTTCTAAAAAACAGCGCCTGCAATTAATTGGAGCCAGTGGTGATTAAACTAGGCCTGTGGCTAAATGGATTGGCGCACGATGATTTAGCCGATTACGCAAGTGCACAACTGGCCATTGCCCCCAGCAGGGAAAAACCCCAGGGCTGCAGCCATATAGTTGAATTTAGCGCTGACGGCGTACAACTACACGACTGCGAACACAGCCACTACAAACCCCTTAAATTAGACTTCACCCTAGGTGGCGCTGCCCACCGGCGCAAATTTGGCGGCGGTGCTGGGCAAATGATTGCCAAAGCCGTCGGCATCAGCGGCAAAATAACTCCCCATGTTTTGGATGCCACGGCAGGTTTAGGTGGCGACGCATTTGTAGTGGCCTGTTTAGGCTGCCAGGTTACGCTGTTGGAGCGCTCGCCCATTGCCTATGTATTATTAGCGGACGCTCTAAAACGCGCCCGCCAATTTGCTGCACAAAACGACTCTGAATTAATGCAGATAATCGAGCGCATGCAGCTAGTGCCCGGCAATAGT
>DAOQGS010000492.1:0-3114 GCA_035338675.1 Cellvibrionaceae bacterium | reverse complement strand
TGCCCGAGGCGCCGTGGCCGCGGATGTCCACCAGGATCAGGCGCAGCGACGGGTCCATGTACGGCAGCATCGGCCACCAGTCGCGCGCGTTGTCGGTATAGCCGTGGATCATCACCACGGGACGGCCCTTCGGATTGCCCAGTTCGACGAAGGCCAGGTTCACGCCGTTCGGCAGCGCCACGGTCCTCTTGAGCGCATACAAATAGATGAAGCCGCCGCCCTGCAGCCAGAACCCATCAGCCTCAGCCAAGAAACCTCGGCCCTGGATACCACCCGCACCCTCACCTACCACGAGATGAAACAACTGCTCAATTGGAGCCAGGCACTGGAAGCGGCGGCACCGGCGAAAATTGAGCCGCGTTTTATCGTGCAGACCGCCCCCCTGGCGGGCAAAGTGATTCCGCTACAGGGGCTCGATGTGGACACCCGCTGGAAAATCGGCAGCGACCTCACCTCTAAAATTTGCCTGCGGGATGCGTCTATTCTGGTGGATCACGCCTATGTGGCCCGCAACCCCAGCGGCTTTCGCCTCACAGCCACCTCAGCGGCCAAATCGTTTTTACTCAACGGCATTCCACTGCGGGACAGCTACCTACGCCACGGCGATAATTTGCAAATAGGCCGCATCAAACTGGAGTACCGCACGGATAGCCCACAGGAGGAACCCGCAATTACTCCAAGCCCGGTTGCCGAAACCAGCAGCAAACAAAACTGGGGCGTGCTGATCACCCTGGCGGTTATTGCCGCCGCAGTAGTATTAGCTGTATTCCTTAAAAAGTAAGCGCTTGCAGAGCTGCCCGCTCAGCTGTGCAAGGCGGGCGAGCTGGGCACTCAAGCGTGCCCAGGTTGCGCCAACTAAGACTTGGCGAAGCGGGTCAGCTGTGCTCCAGCGGGCCTTACCGGGAGCAGACACAGCTCGGGTAAAACCGCTTTAACTTGCGCCTGTAGCGCGTCGCCATCAAGCCTATTGGTAATCAATACCAGGCTGCCGCCGAAACCGCCGCCGTTTAAACGCACCGCTATGCTATCGCCGAAGGTGTTTTTAAGTTGGCTCACCCAGCGATCCAAGCGCTCGGTGGTCACATCGTAGTCCTGTTGCAGCGACCGCTGCGATTGCGCGCAACACTGGGCCAAAGCCGCCATATCCGTACCGCCTAAGAGCTGAATCATCTGCTGGCAGCGGGCGTTTTCACTCACCACATGGCGGGCGCGCTTGTAAATGATCTCCTCAAGATTCACTTTTTCACGCTCCAGTTGGGCAAGGCTAAGCTCACTTAGATGAGCAATACCCAATGCGTGGGCAGCCGTTTGGCACTGCACCGTGCGCTGGGCAATGGCGCTATCTAAAAACTGTTTTGGCTCACCTAAATCAATTACAAAAAATTGCCAAGCAGGATTGATGGGCAATGGCGTCAACTGGTGCTGCTGAGCATCGTGCAGATATGCATACCCCGCCTGGCCGCTGGCAATCACCCAGGGTTTGGCGTTAGTAGGGTCGAGCCGCCCGTGCCTGCGCTTCACATCCCAACATAAATCGGCGAGCGCCTTGGCCTCAAATGCCTGTTGATTGGCCTGCAACAGCGCAGCGGCAGTGGCATATAAAAGGCTGTAAATAAGTGAAAAACCCGCCGAGGCTGGCAGTTGGCAGTGCAGATATAAATTTAGGCCAATGGGCAGACTAAAGCGGGAATACAACTGCTCGGTGAGGCTGCGCAGAATGTTGGACCAATCGAACTCACTATCCTGCGCCACCAGTGCACACAGCTCCCAGCTGCGCGGTTCATCGGGGAAAAAATTGCAGGCCAGCTGCAGCTGGTTATCCGCCCGCGGCGAAAAGCCTGCCCACACACCGCGGCTGAGCGTGGAGAGAATCTGCAAGCCTTGGTTGTAGTCGGTGTGCTCCCCCATCAGGTTGACGAGGCTCGGTGCAAATAGCAAAAAATCCGGTGCACACCGAAAATGTTCACTGAAAATACGTGCGACGGAATTAGCCTCAGGCATACAAAACTCGCGGATCAAATTTGATACGAGTTAAATACTAGACTGGTAAGTTTACAAAAGGAAATATCGAGAATGGGGTGACTGATGGGGCTCGAACCCACGACCACCGGAATCACAATCCAGGGCTCTACCAACTGAGCTACAGTCACCATAGTATGTGCCGGTGCCAATGGCGCGCCCGGCAGGAGTCGAACCTGCGACCCACGGCTTAGAAGGCCGTGACACGTTCCGTTATTTTTCAATAACTTAACTCGTTTTTACTTTTCCCGGAAGGCTTTTAAGGCGCCTCTGCAGGGCGCGCAGTATATACATGCAGGCCCAGGTGGGGAAAGTACTTTTTTGCCTTTTTTGCCTGTTTTTTTTGGTTGATTTTTAACCATTTGTGCCAGGCATTTCCGACGTCGATTTGCGGGCGGTGAACTGGCAAACCGATTTATCAAAAACTCTTAAGTTCATAGTGGACGAGGAATAGCGATGGCAGAGAACAGCAAAATCGAATGGACGCACCACACATTTAATCCGTGGGAGGGATGCACAAAAATAGGCCCAGGCTGCGACCACTGCTACGCGGAAACTCGCAACAATCGATTCGGCGGTGGCAACTGGGGGTCAGGCGCTCCACGCCGAAAAACCTCAGAATCCAATTGGCGCCTGCCAATTAAATGGAGCAAGCAGGCGGCCGCCAGCGGCGTACGCTACCGGGTATTTTGTGCATCGCTGGCCGATGTGTTTGATAACGAAGTTGATCCGCAATGGAGGGTGGAGTTATTTCAACTCATCAAGCAAACCCCAAACCTCGATTGGCTGCTGCTGACCAAGCGCATAGGTAATGCGCGGGCGATGCTCCCCGATGACTGGGGGCGCGGCTATCCGAATGTTTGGCTGGGGGCCACTGTAGTTAACCAAGAAGAGGCGGCGCGCGACATGCCAAAACTATTGAGCACACCGGCCGCTATTCGCTGGTTAAGCATGGAGCCTTTATTGGCGCCTGTTGATTTCGCGGGAATGTGGGTCGATCACGAAAACCCCGCGGCACACCAAAACATGCTTGAAGCGCTCGACTGGATTGTTCTCGGTGGTGAATCCGGTCCTGGCGCCCGCCCTATGCACCCC
>DAOQGS010000491.1:0-3130 GCA_035338675.1 Cellvibrionaceae bacterium | reverse complement strand
GGGGGTAAATATGCTGCTCCAGATGATAATCAGGTTCCAACCCGCCTTGCCGACTGGTTGGGTCAAATACCCAAGACCAGCGGAGTCGTTTGTGAAGGTGGCGGGCTTGAAACCAACGGCGAGATTTTATTAGTCAACCAAGATTGTATTGTAGATGAGGCCCGCAACCCCGGATCGACGCGTCAATCCATGACAGAAATATTGCGGGAATGGTTGGGCGTGCAGGCCATTGAATGGCTGCAGAATATTCAATTAACCGGCGATGATACCGATGGGCACATAGACACTATTGCCCGTTTTGTTGCGCCCAATACAGTTGTTTATTCAGGCACAAACCCCCATCACCCCGATGCACAATCCTTGCAGCGTTTGGATACACAGCTTAAAGCCATTGCCCAGCGGCGCAACTGGCAGCTATTTGCGCTCCCCACACCCCACTACACCAGCCGTATCGATGGCCGCGTACTACCTGCCACCTACGCCAATTTTTTAATTTGCAATCAACATGTATTTGTACCAATTTATGGTTTGCCAGAGGATGACGCAGCGTTAAAGGTGCTCACTGCAGCCTGCCCCGCTTGGGAGATTATTCCAGTGCGCTGTGAGGCATTATTGGAACAACACGGCAGCCTACACTGCGCCACTATGCAAATTATCGATTTAAAAAATCCTGGGAGTTTTGATTATGGCGAACGCTAATTTTATTGCCGCCGTGTTGCAACAGGCAATTGAGGGCAATGACAAAGTTGCCAATTTAGATAAAACCGAACAGTTAATTCGCGATGCCGCTGAAAAAGGTGCCGAATTAATTGTTTTGCAAGAATTACACGCCACTCAATACTTCTGCCAAGAGGAAAACACCGACTGTTTTGATATGGCCGAATCCCTCGACGGCTATACTTATTCACGCTGCGCACAATTGGCAGAAGAACTCGATATTGTTTTGGTGATTTCACAATTCGAGCGGCGAGCAGCTGGGATTTATCACAATACCGCCCAAGTCATTGACGGCGCAGAAGGGCGCGTGGGCATTTTCCGCAAAATGCATATCCCCGACGACCCAGGATTTTACGAAAAATTTTATTTCACACCTGGCGACGCCGACGGCGAGCTTGCGGGCTTTAAACCAGTGCAAACCCGCTTAGGCAAGCTCGGCGTGTTAATTTGCTGGGATCAATGGTACCCGGAAGCAGCACGCTTAATGGCACTGGCAGGCGCCGACGTTTTGATTTACCCGACCGCCATCGGCTGGAACCCTGACGACACCGAAGCGGAACAAGAGCGCCAGCGCGATGCCTGGGTGACCATTCAGCGCGCCCATGCGGTGGCCAACGGCACGCCCGTTCTGGTGGCCAATCGCACCGGTTTTGAAGATTCACCCTTGGCCGATGCCGCTGGTATTGAGTTTTGGGGCACCAGTTTTATTTGTGGGCCACAAGGGGAATTTTTGGTGTTAGCGGATTCGGAAAGCCAGGGTGCATTTTGCGCTGAAATAAACCTCCAACAATCGGAAACCGTGCGAAGAATCTGGCCCTATTTACGCGATCGCCGGGTGGATGCCTACCAGGGGCTCACCCGCCGATGGTTGGGGGATAAATCATTTAACTAAGCCAGCAGCCGCCCCCACTTGGTCAGGCGGCGTGGAAATTATGGCCTAGACTGAATTATTTTAGCTGCGCCGCAGCATCAGTGTGCTAGAATCCCCTTAAGGTGCGCCATCACCGGCGTATTTGTGCGGTTTGGCTTAAGGGGATTGTTATGTTGTATTACGCCTATGAACTCAATCACGCAGCACTAGCCCCACTGAGGGAAGCCGCGGGCTTCGGTAAAAAATTACTGGAATCACCGCTTAACCCGTTTGCGCAAACCTTTGGTGGGCGCACAGTGGCGGCGGCATTTGACCTATTCGAATCCATGACCCGCCGCTATGGCAAACCCCAGTGGCGCCTGCATGAAACCACGGTCAATGGATGCCCGGTTGCCATCAAGGATAGAGCTATTTGGCAGCGGCCATTTTGCCAGTTAATTCATTTTGAACGGGACAAAAATGCACTGCTAAAAGCCCGCGGCAAAGTACAAGCCGATCCGCGTGTACTGATCATCGCCCCGCTTTCCGGCCACTACGCCACATTATTGCGCCGCACCGTAGAATCGTTTTTACCCGACCACGAAGTTTATGTCTCCGATTGGGCCGACGCTCGCGAAGTCCCTGTAATTAACGGCAAATTCGACTTAAACGACTACATAGACTATGTCATTGATATGTTGCATGTAGTCGGCCCCAACGCCAATATCGTCGGTATTTGTCAGCCTGGCCCTCCGGTTCTTGCAGCCATCTCCCTAATGTCCGAAGCCGAAGATCCAGATTTACCCGCCACCATGACCTTTATGGGTTCCCCCATCGACCCCCGGGAATCCCCCACCGTACCCAATAAAATTGCCATGGAGCGCTCCTACGACTGGTTTAAAGACAACGCCATTTACACAGTGCCCTTTCCCAACCGCGGTGTAATGCGGCGCGTTTATCCAGGGTTTTTGCAATTGGGCGGTTTTATCTCCATGAATCAAGAGCGCCACGTAAATGCCCATAAGGATTATTTCAATCATTTAGTTGAAGGCGATTGTGACAGCGTACAAAAACATCGCGAATTTTATGATGAATATTTGGCGGTATTAGATTTAAGCGCCGAATTTTATTTGCAAACCATTCGCGATGTGTTCCAAGAATTTAAACTGCCTAAACGCGAACTCATTCATCGCGGCCGCCTAGTAAAACCCGAAGCCATCAAAACCGTAGCGCTGATGACGGTGGAAGGGGAAAACGATGATATTTCCGGTATTGGCCAAACCCAAGCGGCCCACGACCTGTGCACCAACATCCCAAACTCGATGAAGATAGACTATATTCAACCGGGCGTGGGGCATTATGGTGTATTCAGCGGCACGCGTTACCGCACGGAAATTCAGCCACGCATGCGCGAGTTTTACCTCAACTATTTTAATCGTGAGCGGGAAACTCAGTTTCAACTGGCCAACCCCCACTTAATTCACAGCTCCTAAATCACCTGCGGATACAGGGAACCTCTGAAAAATGTCGGCGGCGAAGCTCTGGCTAGGCGAATTTGCCAAA
>DAOQGS010000490.1:0-3136 GCA_035338675.1 Cellvibrionaceae bacterium | reverse complement strand
GTTTATGCCTCACCGCTGTAGAACAACCGGTGCGCTTAACCCATTGGCTGGGGCGCATGCTTAATCCGTTTTTGCGCATACACCCCGCGTAACATTTCTGACCATGCTTCCCACGGTGCTTCTTTAGGCTGTGGGTTTTTTATTTTTTTGCAGCCAACTTATTAGCCCGGCATGAAAAGCCGCCGGGTTAATTAGCGTCCACCACAGCTAATAAATTCAAGCGATCCAACTGCGCCTGCTGAGCCGCAAGCCATACTTTCACCCGCTGGCGCTCAACCAGGCTCAGCGCATTTGGCACTTGGGCGGCGGACCAGAAACTCTGGTTGTTAAAATCTATTTTTTGCGCAAGAGGGCCGTGCAGGCGCTCAAGGCTAATTACATAACCATTTTGGCCTTGTACCTTTGTATGGCAGGCGGAAGTGTCAAACCCGGTAAAGTCTTCGCCGCGGCCTAAATTTTTCACCACTACAAAATGCACCGGCTGGTTGCTGTAGGTATCAACCAATTTATCCAATAAACGTAGCGCATCGGCGCCATCGTCCATCACGTGCCATAAAAATACCTCATACCCTAAGCTTGCAAATAAATTAAAAGCATCGCTTTGTTTTATCCATTCACCTAAGCGGCCTGCAGTTTGTGCGGCCAAATCTACAATTAACACTGCATCTGGCTCGGCCTCAGCCGTTATCAATAGGGTGTCTAAACTGGCAAAATCATCCACTTTAATGGGGCGGGTAAACTCGCCGTAAAAACGCGAGAAAGTACCGTGGGACGCGTCCAAATCAAACCCTAAAAAGCTTTGCCCCCGGTCAATAAAATATTGCGCCAGCAAACGCGCGGTGAAGGATTTGCCCACTCCGCCCTTTTCACCGCCGATAAAATGTATCTGCCCCATAAACACGCTCACTCATTAGTACGCCTACTGGCAAAGAGCGGGCATTCTACGGCGGAAAGGCGTGCGTTGCTTGGCTTTAATGAGTTATCGCGACGATATTGTGCTGTGTTTTTCAGCGGCGAAGTAAAACAAAAAATATTGCGCCTTTATAGGGCGCACAACTTGCAACTCTGGTGCGCAAAACAAGACGGTTTGTTAGTACATGGCCCATTGCCAACGGGCGGATGTTCATTTTTAACACTTGCCTACACAGAGCTTGGGGGTGAGGAAATGGGATGGATGGGCAAGCTGTTTTCAAGATGACACGATACAGCTTGGCACCTTCAACCTAAAAACCGCAGTTAAACCCTACTGCGGTTTTTAGATTCAGGTCACTCAAAGGTATGGCTAATAATGCCACTAAATTATTTCTCCTAAAGGTTTTGCAAGGCGTTTTTTTAAGAAAATCCCAACGCCAATACCATACACAAAACCAGCTGCCAAACCCGTTAAATGGGCGCCGTTGGCCATGGGGCCGATTATGGAATCGAGCAAGCCGAATATGCCCGCCAGAATCATCACCAGGCTAAACACCACAAAGACCTTAGGCAAACGCAAATTGGAAGCGGGCACCAGCCAGGAAATGGCAAAAATGCAACCAAAATAGCCAAACAAAGCACCGGAAATACCCCCAAAACCCACCTGCGGCACAAAGGTAAATTGGCCGAAATTGGACACAATGGCGGTAAATAAAAATAATCCCATATAAACCAGGCGCGGCAACTGCCGCTCTAAACGCCCACCAAAATCCACCAATGCCAATGCGTTAAAAATTATATGCACGGCACTCCAGTGTAAAAAAGCCGGCGTAATAAGGCGCCACCACTCCCCCGTGGCCACCCAATAATGCCACACCGCAGGCCACACCGAGCCATCCAATGGGATTGGAAAAAACAGTAATGGTTGGCGCCAGGCCGGGGGCGCGAGGCCAAATAAATAGCCAATAATACTCAGCGCTAATAGCGTGTAGGTGATAGGAATGGTGCGCACACTAGGAATGGCAAGTTTGCTAGTGGGCGCTGGGGCAGCGGCAATTACGCGTTTGGAGGGCTCGCGCGCATACAACTCAATTAATAACTGAGCCTGCTGGGCGGTATATTTATCCGGCACCCAGAGGATTTGCCGGTCTAATTCATCCGTAAACCGGTGGGGCAATTGAGCTGCCTGTAAATTATGGGCGAGCACACTTAAATCCTGCCCGGCCGCAAATTCATATAGTTTAAACCAGTTCAATTAATTGCCTCGAATAGGCCACAAAATAAAAAATGCTGGGCCGAAATTAGTGCGACGGTGGCTAAGCATTCCATATACACCTAGCAACCGCCTTTTTAATGAGTGTTTAGACCCGCGTGTAAAAATTGGGCGCTATTTTTTAACGCCTTCGGCCTGGCGAACCCCCTCTACTGTTAAGAATAATTCGACTTCACCGGAAGCAGGCCCCAATTTCTTTTCCATCTCAATGCCAAAATCGGCGGGCTTAATGGTGGTTTTACCTTCAAAACCAGCGCGGTAACCACCCCATGGGTCTTTACCTGCACCTATGGCCTCCACCGCAATCACAACCGGCTTGGTGACGCCGTGCAGGGTTAAATCACCAGATAAATCGGCCGTTTTAGGTCCAGTAGATTTATAACTGGTACTAACAAATTTAGCCGTAGGGAAGGCATCGGTATCGAGAAAATCTTTGGAACGCAGGTGTTTATCGCGCTCGGCGTGGTTGCTATCTAGGCTCGTCACCTTAATATCCACGGCAATTTTGCTGGCTTCGGGCTTGGCATCATCATAGGTAAATGAACCGCTAAAATCATTAAAGCGACCGTACAACCAGCTGTAGCCTAAATGCTTGACGCGAAATTGAATAAAGGCATGGGCACCCTTGGTGTCGATGACATATTCCGCCGCCTGGGCAGGCAATACACTGGCACTGGCTAATACTGTGCCCAAAACAGCTGATAACCATAGGGGTTTTATGTGTTTCATGGTGTTTCCTCGATGGGGGTGTGAGTGGAGTTTTTATGGGTTTTACAACTGATAAATCCGCTACAGCTTAGCCGTATTTAACCTATCGGCAAGTATTTAGTGCTATAGCGTTAAGGACCCGCTGAAAAATGTCGGCGACCCAGCGCTGGCCAGGCGAATTTGCCAAAAAATCGGAGTTTACACGCAGTAAATGAGGATTTTTTCGCCAAATTTAACGCCGCC
>DAOQGS010000489.1:0-3142 GCA_035338675.1 Cellvibrionaceae bacterium | reverse complement strand
CGGCACTAAGCTGCCGCGCGGCTCAATCAACAACCAATCAAACGCCAGCACCGAGACCACCAAAGTGGCCGCAGCCAACCGAATAGGCAGTAACACCGCTGCCAGTGTAGAAGCCAGCATTAAAATCATGGCGAGATTGGTAAAGTCCCAGCCGCTTGCCGGCCCCAGCATGGCCCACCAAGCCAGGCCCCAAATACTCACACCCAAGCCTGTGCCCATGGTTTTGATATGCATAAGCGGGCTAGCGTACTTTGGCTTTAGGCAGTTTTTGGCAGCGGGGGCAATAGACGGTTGAGCGCTGCCCTAAACGAATCTCGACCAAGGATTTTGCGCAGGCAGTACACGGCTCGCCGCCGCGGCCATAGACGTTGAGTTCCTGGGCGAAATAACCTGGCTTGCCATCGCCACCGACAAAATCCCGCAGGGTGGTGCCGCCCCGGGTAATGGCGTACTGCAGGATGGTTTTAATGGCCGCAACCCAGCGCTCCGCCTGCTTTCGGGTTAGGCTGCCGGCGGCTTGCTCCGGGTGCAAACGGGCGTTAAATAGGGACTCATTGGCGTAGATATTCCCCACCCCCACCACCACCTTGGCATCCATAATCCAGGGCTTAAGCGCCACCCGCAATTTGCGGGAGCGCTCGAATAAATAAACACTATCAAAACCCTCGCTCAAAGGCTCAGGCCCCAAATGGGCCAGCAGGCTGTGCTGCTCAATGGGCTCGTTACTGGGCTGCCACAACAGAGCGCCGAAGCGGCGAGGGTCGTTAAAGCGCAGGCACAGGCCTGTGGTAAAACACAGGTCGATATGATCGTGTTTGCCGGGCGCACTTGCCGCCTCCACCACCCGCAGGCTACCGGACATACCCAGATGCCAAATGGCGGTGCCAGCGGCGAATTGCAGCAATAAATACTTACCCCGGCGCTCCACCGCCAACAGGGTTTGGCCGGGCAGAATGCGGCTGAGCGCGGCGGGCACCGGCCAGCGCAACTGGCCCTGGCGCACAATCAGCTGGGCAACCGTTTTACCCAAACAATGGGGCGCTATGCCCCGACGGGTGGTTTCAACTTCAGGCAATTCAGGCATACAAACCCCGCTTTGAGCGCAAATTACAGGCGAAAAAAAACCCAGCGGGGCTGGGTTTTATTCAAAGGCGCATCAATTACTTAATTTTGCCTTCTTTGTAGATTACGTGCTGGCGAACAACGGGATCGTATTTTTTGATCTCCATTTTCTCAGGCATGGTGCGCTTGTTTTTGGTCGTGGTGTAGAAGTGACCGGTACCGGCGCTGGAATTTAAGCGAATTTTGTCACGCATGGTGCTCTCTCCTCAGTTCCGCAGCTTAAACGCTAAGGCCGCGGGCACGGATATCAGCCAACACTTGCTCGATACCGTTTTTGTCGATGATACGCATACCCTTAGAAGAAACGCGCAGTTTTACAAAGCGCTTTTCTGATTCCACCCAAAAACGGTGAGTATGCAAGTTAGGCAAAAAACGACGACGAGTGTGGTTTTTTGCGTGTGATACGTTGTTACCAGTTATCGGGCCTTTACCCGTAACCTGACATACCTTAGACATTGTCCTGCCCCATATGAAGAAAACCGCTGCCCGCTGGAATTGGGCGGCGATAGGAAAAAGTTTAGCTACATGCGCAAATTCACGGCCGTGGCGGATCGAAAAACATCAATTGCCGGGGGGTGGCCGAAAAGAGGCGCGTTTTATACCAGAACAGCTTGGGCATAGCAACGAATTTATTGCCGCCCCCGCCCCATTGGGACGCCCCTTCCAGAAGCACGCCTTTTGGCTGTGCCTACCTAGCAAAACACCACCACGCCTGAACGCTCCAATCACCGGGCCAGCGTAGTGGAACAATTATTATGGTAAAGGAGCGCAGCAATACCACAATAACTGTGGAGCGTAGCTGGCTCCGCGTGCATTGGCTTGTTATGTGCGCAGACATTTATACGCTGCACTCACGAAGTACAGCGCTATTCAGAAATAGCTACTTAATCTTCTGGGCGTGCATGTCGTACTTTTTTTCGTACTGATGCACGGCACTTTGAGATCGTCCGATAGCTTCACCTACCTCTTCCTGAGTGTAACCTTGTTTTCTGAGAGTCTTTACAAATACGGGGCGCTCCCTTTTGGAAAGGGATTCGAAGGTAGCAGACATCAAGTCATTGGTTCTCTTACGCTCATTGGTCATCTGCTGGGAGACCAGCTCAACCGCTCTCGATGTTGCAGTAACACCTTGAACCAGAGCTGATATTTGCTCTGACATTACATCAATATCACTTTTACGAGCCATTTCGGCCTCCAGTCTCAGTTAAAGATGATTTAAGTATAAAGAAGACCAAATTAAAATCAAATATTTTTCGAATAATAATCGAATACACCCAGGGAAGAGGAGTTACATTAGAAGATGCTAATTAACAAGTCCTGAGCGTGAGCACATAACAAAGACAGTTGCGCAAATTAAAACTTTTAGCAGGATCGCCGCGCAGCCGAGGTTGCCGCCTAACTTTAAGCGGCACCTTTGAAGATAGCAATCTGGATTTGGTCCCGTGGCTGCACAATTTAAGACAATGGGCCGGTACTTTTTGATTGACTCCTGTTATCTCAGCTGGCGATCAATGTTGCGCAGCACCTCATTCTTCTGCAGCCACTTTTCAAATTCGGCCTTGGGCAGCGCTTTGGAGAATAAATAGCCCTGGTAAAAATGGCAGCCCATGGCCTTTAAATGAATGAGCTGCTGCTGGGTTTCCACCCCTTCAGCCACTACTTTTAATTGCATGTGTTTGCCGATGGCGATCATGGATTCCACCAGCGGCTGATGGGGGTTCGCCGCCACCTCATCAACAAAACTCTTATCAATTTTCAGCGCATCTAAAGGTAAATCTCGCAAATACGCCAACGACGAATAACCGGTGCCAAAATCATCCAGGGCAATTTTTACCCCAAAATCCCGTAATTGATTGAGTTTATTCACCACCTCCTGCACATCGGCCATTAAGGCACTTTCGGTAACCTCCAAAGTGACCCGCTCCGGCGGCACACCGGACTGGCTGATTAACTGCTGGGTATTGCGCACAAAATCCGGCCGTGCAAACTGCCAGGTGGAGACATTAATAGCCAAACTGCC
>DAOQGS010000488.1:0-3145 GCA_035338675.1 Cellvibrionaceae bacterium | reverse complement strand
CAAAGACGGCCGCTTAAGCGCCCAGTGGGAACACACCCTAGCGGTGACCGCCAGCGGATATGAGGTATTAACCGCACGCAAGGAGGAGCGATTTTAACTTTTGAGGTACCCAGTATGAATCAATCCCTGTGCGCCGAATTCGCCTGCCAGCCGATTTTTTTTAATCAAACCCAATTTCGCAACGATCTTCTAAGCAAAACCGCCATTCGCGTTTTTAAAGACGCCATTGCCGGGGTTAATTGCCATTTCGACACACGCTTTTTAGAGGGTGAAGACGTGCGTCACCTAGTGGCCGAGCGGGCCACTTTTATCGATTTAGTCCTGCATTACGCTTGGCACCAATTTGACTGGGGCCTGGATATTTCGCTGATTGCTGTGGGCGGTTATGGCCGCGGTGAATTACACCCACACTCGGATATCGACCTATTAATTTTGCTGGCCGATTCCGCCGAAGATAAATACAGCGAACAAATCAGCCAATTAATTACCTTTTTGTGGGACATAGGCCTTGAGATCGGCAGCAGTGTGCGCACCCTGCAAGAGTGCGTGGACATAGCTAAAAATGACATCACCGTAGCCACCAATTTAATGGAGGCGCGCCGCATTGCGGGCAATGATCGCCTGCGCGACCAATTGCAGATTCTAACCGGGCCTGAGTACATGTGGCCGGTGAGTGAATTTTTTCACGCTAAGTATCAAGAGCAACACGAGCGCCACAAAAAACATAATTACACCGAATCCAATTTAGAACCCAATGTCAAAAACGCCCCCGGCGGCCTTAGAGATATCCAAACGATTAACTGGGTGGCCAAGCGATTTTTCGGTGTGCAAACCCTGCGGCAATTGGAGGGTAAGGATTTTTTCACCGAACAAGAATTTGCCGCCCTGCGCCACGGCGAAGCGTTTTTATGGAAAGTGCGCTACGGCATCCACCGTTTAAATCGCCGCCCGGATGAACGCCTATTATTCGAACATCAACGGGAACTAGCCAAATTATTTGGTTATGTGGACAACCACAAAGAGCTGGCCGTCGAGCAATTCATGCACGATTATTACCGCGCCGTGCAAGCTCTGCGGGAATTAAACGACGTGTTATTGCAATACCTGGACGAAGTCATCCACGCCAACAACAGCCCAAGTATTACGCCCATTAACGCGCATTTTCAGCTGCACGAAGCCCACATTGAAGTGACCCACCCGCAGGTATTTGCCGAACACCCCAGCGCATTGATGGAAATATTTTTAATCATGGGCCAGCGCAACGACATAGTGGGTGTGCGCGCCGAAACCATTCGGCTGATCCGTGAAAACCGCTTTTTAGTTAACGATTCATTTCGCCAAACCCCCGCCATAAACGCTATGTTTATGGATTTATTGCGCATCGAAAACGGCTTAATTACCCAGCTTACCCGCATGAAACGCTACGGCATTTTAGGCCGTTACCTGCCGGAATTCGGCCGCATCACCGGCCAAATGCAATTTGATTTATTCCACCGCTATACGGTAGATGCCCATACCTTATTAGTGATTAAAAATATGCGCCGCTTTCGCCTGCCGGAAGCCCAGGAGGAATTCCCCATTGCGGCCCATATTATGCGACGCCTGCCCCAGCCTGAGCTGCTGTATATCGCCGGAATTTTCCACGATATCGCCAAGGGGCGCGGCGGCGACCACTCTATTTTAGGGGTGGAAGACGCCACCGCATTTTGCCAGCAACACGGTATTTCCCCCCGCCATACACGCCTGGTGGCCTGGTTGGTGGAAAAACATTTGTTGATGTCTTATGTATCGCAGAAAAAAGATATTTCCGACCCGGAAGTCATCCGCCAATTTGCCCTGCAAGTGGGCGATCAAATGCATTTGGATTATCTCTACACGCTTACCGTTGCGGATATGTGCGGCACCAACCCGGAAATTTGGAATGCCTGGCGAGCAAGCCTAATGCGCCAATTGTATTTAGAAACCAAACGGGCTTTGCGGCGGGGCTTAGAAAATACCATCGACCAGCAGGATATTATTGAAGAAACCCAACGGCAGGCGATTGATAAACTCGCCGATAAAGGCATGAGCGAAACCTGGGTGCGCAGCATTTGGGGCGATATGGGCAAGGATTATTTTTTGCGGGAGGGTCATTTGGATATCGCCTGGCAAACTGAGGCCATTGCCAAACACAACAGCGATGCCCCCTTAATATTAATCCGCAGCGCAGGTGCGAGGCTCTGGCACGGCGCCACGGAAATTTTTATCCGCACCAAAGATGTCAACCACGTATTTTTAGCTGTGGCCACCTGTTTTGCCCAAATGGGTTTTAATATTCAAGACGCCAGGCTCTACAGCACTAACAGCGGCTACACGGTGGATACGTTTTATGTGTTGGATGAAAAAAACCAACCCCTAGATGACGACCCAGCCCTCTATGAAAAAATCCGCCAAAGCCTGGTGGATGAATTAAGCCTGGTGAATGATTATTCAGAGGTGATTAAACGGCGCACCCCCCGTGAATTAAAACAATTTGCCACCCCAACACGCACTCGCATCAGCAATGAAGACCCCAGCGGCTACACCGTTTTAGAAGTAATAAGCCCCGACCGACACGGCCTGTTAGCCACCCTCGGGCGCATTTTTATGGACTTTAAAATTCAAATTCAAAACGCCAAAATCTCCACCCTAGGTGAGCGCGTGGAAGACGTGTTTTTTATTTCCAGCCAACACGGCCAACAATTAAAAGACCCGGAATTTTACCAAGCCCTGCAAAAAACCATCTGCCAGACCCTCGATTTAAATGTCGAGCAGGACGCCCGTTATTAACCCCATTGATGCATCACGCCAAAAAGGCCCTTTATGAACCCGGCTTTGGATTTATTACAACCCTACCCGTTTGAAAAACTGGCCCAATTAAAAGCAGGCCTTACACCCGTCGCCAAGCCCCATATTGCCCTCTCCATCGGCGAGCCCAAACACGCGCCGCCCACCTTTGTGGTAAAACACTTAATTGAACAATTAGGCGGCCTATCCAATTACCCCACCACCAAAGGCCTCTTAGAATTGCGCAGCGCCATGGCCCAGTGGGCCACGGCGCGTTTTAATTTACAGGCGCAGCCGCTTGACCCGGAACGCCACATTTTGCCTGTGGCCGGCACACGGG
>DAOQGS010000487.1:0-3145 GCA_035338675.1 Cellvibrionaceae bacterium | reverse complement strand
TGGCACTTCGATGCCGGGTTGTTAGAGAGGGGGAGTCCATCTCATTGACCTACGCCAGAACGGGCCTTTCCCTTAACTTAATGACATGGCCCCCCATCCCTGCGCTTTAAAAGGGGAGCGGCAAAAACATCCAGGGTGTTAAGTAACTGCTTTTTAATGCTTATTTTGGTATATGGAGTGATTGGTGAAGATATTGGATATTGCGCAATTTAATTATATTGAATCAGGGCTATGGTGTGTGATGGGCTTTGGGTTGCTGAGTAGGCTCGTGATTGATGGCTTGCACGGACGGTATGCTCGGGTTTTAGGTGTGGCGGCACTGACATTTTTTGTGTTTAGCATTAGTGATTTTATAGAAGCAGGCACTGGCGCATGGTGGCGCCCTTGGTGGTTGTTAGTGATAAAAGCGGGTTGTGTGTTGTCTTTTATCTGGTGCTACCTTTGGTATAAAAGAATTTGCTTGAGCGATAGGTGAGCGACTGGTTGCAAACTGAAAATATTTTTCTCTGATGCAGCGTCCAAATGGGTTAGCTTTTAAAGTTTTATTGTGGTGTGTTTGAAACAAATTATTTTTACTGCTCACTCATGCCCTGAGATTAACAAGCAAAAATCTAATTTTGCTCCCCCTCGTCATCATCCCCCAACACCAACCCACCCCCGGCTTCTTTCGAGCGCAGCACACAATTATTGGCGCTGGTCATTAACTCATCCAGGCTAAAGCCTGCGCCATTGGAGACGCCAGCGCTAAAACTGACCGTCACCTGTTTATCGCCTAAAGTAATCGGTTCGCGCACGCGCTCTTTGATTAAATCCACTAGGGCGACGGCTTTGGTGTTATCCAGGCCGTAGAGCAGGGCGTAAAATTCTTGGCCGCCGGAGCGGGCGAATAAAAAGCGGCCGAAGGCGTGCATGAGTTTTTGCGCGATGATGCGCATAATCTGATCGCCGGCGTCGTTGCCGTAGCGGGCATTTATATCGCGGAAATTATCCAGGTCGATGACCACGGCAGCGATGGAAACTTTTTTCTCTCGTGCTTGGTTGAGTAGCGCTTGGCCCTGTTCAAAAAAATAATGCCGGTTGTAGGCGCCGGTGTAAAAATCCCGGTAGGCGCTGTCGCGGATGGTTTCGATCATTTCTAACAGTTCAATATTGTGGTTGACCCGGCAGAAAAATTCCTCGTGATTAAAGGGTTTGCGCAAAAAATCGTTGGCGCCGTTTTTAATAAATTTAGCTGAGAGGGCGCCGTCGTTTTCGGAGGATAAACCGATAATAATTAAATCGGTTTTTTCGTATTTCACCCGCAGGTTTTGCACCAGTTCAAACCCGTCCATGCGCGGCATGTTGTAATCGGTAATCAGTAGGCGAATATCCGGGTGCTCAATAACGGCTTTTATCGCGTCTACACCGTCTACGGCTTCTAATACTTGGTAGTGCTGCAGGTGTAGGAGCTGGGTAATAAATTTGCGGCTGGTGTTGGAGTCATCCACCACCAGTACTTTAACGGCGGCATTTTTAATTAGCCGCACCAATAAATTGCTCACGTACACGTAAGAGAAGCGCCCTTCCTTAGTAACGTAATCCACCACGCCCTTAGCCAATAATTTCTCCCGGCGGGCGGCATCAAAGCTGCCGGTAAGCACTACGGTGGGTAATTGGCGGCTCAGGCAGAAATCGACAATTTCCCCATCCGGGGCGTCGGGAAGGTTTAAATCTACTACGGCAGCGATTTATTCGCCGCCGATCTGGGCGATGCAGTCTTGGGCCTGGGCGAAGCTCTCGGCAAAAACAGCCTGGTAATGATGGTTTTGCCCCATGACGTGTTTGATGATTTTCATCACCATGGGGCTGTCTTCAACCACGAGAATTGTTTTCATGCCTGCTTGCCAAAGGGGTTCCTTTGGCAAGTGTAGATCAGGAATGCTGCCTTAGCGGCGGCGTGCGCGCCCTGGGCTGGGGCGGCCTGCGCCTGAACGGCCGTGGCCTGGCCGCCCCGCGCTTTTGCCGCCGTGGGGGCGGCGTTTTTCCACTCCCACGGTGGAGGGCGGCTCCTGAGCGAGTAGTTCCAGCGGCGGCTGTTCGCAGACGATGGGGCGGCCCAGGAGCGTTTCGATGGCGGGCAGACGGAAGGCGTCGTCTTCGCAGGCGAAGCTGATGGAAATACCTTTGTTGCCCGCGCGGCCTGTGCGGCCTATGCGGTGGACATAATCCTCTGGCTCTTCCGGCAGGGTGAAATTCACGACGTGGGAGACGTCGTCAATGTGAATGCCGCGCCCGGCCACATCGGTGGCCACCAGCACTTGCAGCTGGCCCGCTTTAAAGGCGTCGAGGGTTTTAATGCGCTTGCCTTGGTCCACATCGCCGGAGAGGATACCGGCGCGAAAGCCGTGCTCCCGCAGGCGCTCGTGCAGGCGGCGGCACTCGTCCCGGCGATTGGCGAAGACGATCAGGGTTTCTATGCCTTCTTGCTTCAAAATGTTGTACAGCAAGGTGTATTTTTCTTCGGTGGAAACCAGATACACATGCTGGGTGACGCGGTCGGTGGCGACGGACTCGGCTTCGATTTCCACCTTCACCGGCTCGTGCATCCACTGCTTGGCCATGTCGAGAATTTCCGGCGAGAAGGTGGCGGAAAATAACAGGGTTTGCCTGTGGCTGCTGCGCGGCGCCATACGCACGATGCGGCGCACTTGTGGGATAAACCCCATGTCCAGCATGCGGTCGGCTTCGTCGATCACTAACACTTCAATTTGGTCCAGGTGCACATCTTGGTTGCCGCAGAAATCCAGCAGGCGGCCGGGGGTGGCCACCAGAATATCCACCCACTCGCGGTGCAGTTTTTCCTGCTGTTTGCGGTAGTCCATACCGCCCACCAGGGCGTGAACACTAAGGCCTGAATACTTACAGAGGGCGCGGGCATCCTCAGAAATTTGCACCACCAGCTCCCGAGTAGGGGCGATGATGAGGGCGCGGGCTTCACCGGCGTAGCGCGGCTCAGGCGCCGGGCGGGCGAGCAGGTCTTCAATTACGCCGATCATAAAGGCCGCGGTTTTGCCGGTGCCGGTCTGCGCCTTGCCCAATACGTCGTGGCCGGCCAATGTGTGGGGCAGGGACTGGGCCTGAATGGGTGAGCAGTATTGAAAGCCTA
>DAOQGS010000486.1:0-3146 GCA_035338675.1 Cellvibrionaceae bacterium | reverse complement strand
GATTCGCCAGCATCAGCATCTTGCATGGGGGGCATATGGGAAAAGTTATTCAGGAAGCTGCCGAAAAAATCAGCCCATTCAGGCTTACCCAGCGCCTCAAGTGCCGGGGTTAGTATGGATGCTGTCTGCATGTTTTATGGCCTTTTTGCGGATTAATTGTTTATGTTAAGCGGTTTCGCCGCGCTCCGTAGTCTACAACCGATCATGCCTTTTGCCGTAAGGCCTTTTGGGTTTTGCCTTTTCCCTTGCCGTTTAACGACCGTTCGCCCTTCCAGGCCCTTCCCCCTTAAAAACCCTTATCCATTAGCTCTTTCAGATTATTTTCTCTCCCCGGTATTAGGGGGAGAGAAAATAATTTTCCGAAGGATAAGCCCCCTTCTAGCGGCAGTTCAGCCTTTTAGTCTTGCGGCTTTTTACAAAACTTGCAGCCATTAATTTGTACAGAGCAAAGTCAAATTAACGGCTGATTCAATACAACGACCTGCCTACCATCTTGCCTAGTCCAATCTTGATTAGGTGAGCGCGTGCATAGCTATCCGCTGGAACAGTTGCTTCGTAGACCTGTAGAACTGCAGGCGGCGATGGGCTATGGCCTTGCAGCAGGCTTAGTCGCACTGTCACCCTCGGTAGTAATGGGGGCCGTAGATACGCCTTGGATGACGGGGGGAATTCTCACAGCACTTTTAACGCGAGGGGGCATGCGGTTTTATGAGGCGTATAGGCTGATTAAATACCAGTACCAACTACACGTATTACCCGAATACAAATTAGATTCAAAAGCCATCCCTAAATCTAAAGAAAAATTATTCCTGGGACTGGGTTTTGAGTGGCGCTCACGTCACACCCAACGAATCGTCGATTTTAGCCGTGGTGAATTTGACTACCACAAGGATCGAGCGACGCGTTTAAGTTATAGATGTGCTAGAAAGATCGAAACCTTTGCTAATAAGCCATGGCTTGCGAAGTGGATCCCCCCGCTCGTAAAACCACTGGGATTAGACAAAAAGCCGTTTTTTGAAAAGATAGGCTCAAAAGCATTGCTGACGGGGTGGATAGCCACTCTACTGGCTACCCAGTCCTGGGCAAATCCATGGGCACCAATTCCCTACACCGAAGGAAACCCAGAGTTTCATGCCGTGGGACTTTGGGAGGGTGAGAAACCGATCTTTGAGATGCAAGCCGAACGGGTTGCACACAAATTTGTTGTGGGAACGACGCGCGTCGGTAAAACACGACTGGCCGAGGTATTCATTGACCAGGATATTGCTAATGGCGATGTCGTCATCGTCTTCGACCCCAAAGGGGATGCCGACTTGCTTAAACGCTGTTACATCAGCGCACAGCGAGCAGGCCGTGGCCACCAATTCTATTGCTTCCACTTAGGGTATCCCGAGGTTTCAGCCCGCTATAACCCCATCGGTAATTTTGGCCGCATTACTGAACCTGCATCGCGGGTCGCAAGCCAATTGCCAGGCGAAGGTCATAGCGCCGCGTTTAGAGAATTTACGTGGCGTTATGTCAACGTGATGTCTAAAGCGCTAGTAACCATCGGCAAGACGATTAGCTATAAAACCCTCCTGCACTACGGGGCTGATATTGACCCTCTCCTATCGGAATATATTGAATTTCTATTTAAGCAGGATATTAATCAACGAGCCCTACGGCGCATCGGCGCGGGCGATTGGGGAAAAATGGTCGATATTCTGGCTGAATCGATCAAACCGGATAAAACCCAAGCCATGCGCGATAAACGCGCATTGGCATTAGTCGATATTTACAAGCGCGCTGGATTAACCGACCCAACAGCCGGTGCATTGATTAAGACGTTTGAATATGAAAAAAGCTTTTACGACAAATTGGTCGCATCGCTTTTCCCACTGTTAGAAAAATTAACGACTGGCCCTGCAGGCGAATTGCTATCACCCGATTATCTCGATGAATTAGACAAGCGCCCTATATTTGACTGGGACACCGTAATTCGCACAGGTGGAATTGTCTACGTCGGCCTAGACGCATTATCCGATGCTGAAGTTGCCCAGGCTGTTGGAAACAGTATGTTTTCCGACTTAACAAGTTTAGCCGGGTCAATCTATAAACATGGCATACACCAGGGATTGCCAGAAAAATACGCGACGTCGATTTTTAAACGAAAAATCAGCATTCACGCCGATGAATTTAACGAACTCGTTGGCAAAGAATTCATTCCCATGGCCAACAAGGCCGGTGGTAGTGGTTACCAGTTGACCGTCTATACGCAGACCATGAGTGATATTGAAGCGCGCTTTGGTAGCGCCGCTAAAGCGGGACAGGTCATAGGTAACCTTGGCAATCTTGTCATGCTAAGGGTGAAAGAACTAAAAACCGCGAAACTACTGACGGATTTATTGCCCGAAGCGGAAATTAATCAGCTGACCACAGTGAGCAGTGCTCAGGACGATGTAAACCCCGAAACCACAACCGATTTTACCTCGGGCACACAGCAACGTATCACGACGCGAAACGTACCGCTGCTATCTCCTGGCGATTTGATGCGGCTACCTAAGGGCCATGCTTTTGCAATGCTGGGTGGCACACTCTACAAAATCAGAATACCCCAATTTACCCCAGAAGCTGATCTGCCGGAAAACCTATCGTTCCTCTACGAGGATATGAAAAAGCGCTATGCGACAGCATCTGCGAATGAAAACTGGTATCGCCTCCCCGAAATACCCTGGGAGGACGCCGCGTGACCGAGCAGGTTCAACGACGACACCATCGGCACCGAAAGGTTGGCGTTTGGGATGCTTTCGTAAAATTGACGATAGGCAACGTATTTACATTTATGGGCTGGTGCGTTGTTGCCATTGGTATTTCCATATTAATTGAATGGGGCGGCATGATGGCCGCATGGTGGGCACCCAATCACTCGAAGATCATGCTCGATGATGAATTGAGTTTTCTTGCCGCATTCCCTCGAAATTTTATTACCGGTCTTTATCCAGGCGATATCGCCGTTACATTTATCTCTGGCACTCAGGATTTATTACAAAAACTGACATTGCCCGCCTGGGCGGACGGTTTTAAACGTGCCGGCAATGGCTTTGCACAGCTGATCGGATACGGATTAGAAAGTGCAATCAATACAGTGATTATTTTTATGTGTCGGC
>DAOQGS010000485.1:0-3148 GCA_035338675.1 Cellvibrionaceae bacterium | reverse complement strand
CCTGCCAAATTTCATCGGCAGTAAAGGACAAAATCGGCGCAATCCAGCGCACTAAGGCCTGGACAATATGGTATTGGGCCGACTGGGCGCTGCGGCGGGCCGCAGAATTTTGCGCACAGGTATAGACGCGATCTTTAGTGATATCCAAATAAAAACCGCCTAAATCCACCACGCAGAAATTGTGCAGTTTTTGATAAATTAAATGCAGATCATAGGCGTCGTAATGGCTGATGATTTCACCTTGCAGGGCCGCAGCCCTCGCCACGGCCCAGCGGTCGAGGGCCACCATGTCATCAAGAGCAATTAAATCCGTAGCGGGATTAAAATCCGGCAGGTTGGATAATAAATACCGCACTGTATTGCGAATACGGCGGTAGGAATCGGCGGTGCGATTTAAAATAGTGTCGGAAACGCTCATATCGCCGCTAAAATCCGTTGCTGCCACCCACAGGCGCAATACATCCGCTCCTAAATCGTTGACAACTTTTTGCGGTGGCACCACATTGCCCAAGGACTTGGACATTTTTAAGCCTTTTTCATCCACTGCAAAACCGTGGGTTAATACTTGTTTGTAAGGAGCGCAGCCATTCATGGCGACGGAGGTTTTTAAGGAGGATTGAAACCAACCGCGATGCTGGTCAGAACCTTCTAAATACAAATCCGCCGGGAAGCTCACTTCCGGGCGCTGCTCCAGCACCGAATAATGGGTAACGCCAGAATCAAACCAAACATCCAAGGTGTCGGTGACCTTTGTGTAGTGGCTCGCTTCATCGCCTAATAATTCAGCTGCATCCAATTCAAACCAGGCATCCATACCCTTTTGTTCAATTAACTGGGCTACCTGATCAATTAATTCCACCGTGTTGGGGTGGGGAATTTGCGTTTCTTTATGAATAAATAAGGTGATGGGCACCCCCCAAGTGCGCTGGCGGGAAATACACCAATCGGGGCTGGATTCTAAGGTGCCGCGCATACGGGACTCCCCCCAAGTGGGGAACCACTTAACCTCGCCCACACTGGTTTTAACCTGCTCCAGCAAATTATTTTGCGTCATGCTAATAAACCACTGGGGTGTTGCGCGGTAAATTAACGGCGTTTTGGTGCGCCAGCAATGTGGAAAGCTGTGGGTGATTTTACCTTGATGAAATAAAGCGCCGCGCTCTTCTAACAGTGCAACAACTTTTTCATCGGCTTTATAAACGTGCTCACCGGCAAAAATAGGTGTTTGTGCCGAGTAATTGCCGTTTTCATCCACGTAATTAAGCGTGCCGATGTTGTATTTTTTGCCGACCACAAAGTCTTCCATACCGTGATCGGGGGCTGTATGCACAGCGCCGGTACCGGCATCGGTGGTGACGTGGTCGCCTAAAATAATCGGCACGTGTTTAGGGTAAAACGGGTGTTGCAGCAACAGATGCTCTAAATCGGCGCCTTTAAATTCCTGCACAATCGTAAATTCAGCGATTTTACTGCGGGCGCAAAGGGCTTCAATTAAGGCCTTGGCCACGATAATGCGCTCAGCATTTAATTGCACTAAAGCGTAATCCAGCTCGGCATTTAAACTCACCGCCTGGTTGGCCGGTAAGGTCCAGGGAGTGGTGGTCCAAATTACCACGGAAATTGGACCTGTACCCTTTATGGCGCCGATTTTACGCAGCAAGGCATCTTCCTCAACAGCAAACCGCACATCAATTGAAAAGGAGGTTTTTTCGTGGTATTCCACTTCCGCATCAGCAAGGGCCGAGGCGCCCACCACGCTCCAATACACGGGTTTAAACCCGCGCTGTAAATGGCCATTGGCAATGATTTTCCCCAGCGCCCGCACGGTATCGGCTTCGGTTTTATAGTCCATGGTTAAATAGGGTTTATCCCATTCGCCCAATACTCCCAGGCGAATAAAATCGGCTTTTTGGCCGGCCACTTGTTTGCTGGCGTATTCGCGGCAGTGCCTGCGAAAGGTCGCTACGTCCACTTTTACACCGGCTTTGCCAATTTTTTTCTCCACATTGTGTTCAATGGGCAGGCCGTGGCAATCCCAGCCGGGGATGTAGGGCGCATCAAAACCGCTGAGGGTTTTGGCTTTGATAATAATATCTTTAAGAATTTTATTAACCGCGTGGCCGATGTGAATATCGCCGTTAGCGTAAGGAGGGCCGTCGTGCAAAATAAATGTGGGGCAGCCTGCGCGGGCGGCGCGAATCTGCTGGTAAATACCTTCCTGCTGCCAGCGCTTGAGCATTTCCGGCTCGCGCTGGGCCAAATTCGCTTTCATGGCAAAGGTGGTGGCAGGCAGATTTAATGTGGCCTTGTAGTCGGTCATGGTCATTCGCTTGATAGGGCTTGAGTTAAAAAATGGGTTTTTTTAGGTTTGACGGGTAGTAAAAAAATCAGCGGCGGCCTTTACGTCTCGCTGAATTTGCTGTTTGAGCGCTTCAATATTGATAAATTTTTGCTCGGCGCGGATCCAGCGCAAAAACCGCACGCGCAGGCGCGCACCGTATAATTCGTAGCTTCCGTTTAAAATAAATACTTCCAAACTGGGTTTAAGGCCATCGGCGATGGTGGGTTTAACACCTATATTCGCCACCGCCGGCAGGCACCCGCAGGGCCCTTCTACCTCCACCGCATAAACACCGGCAAGCGCCCGCCGGTAATTGCCGATGGCGATATTCGCGGTGGGGAACCCGAGTGTGCGCGCAAGCGCCCGGCCGTGCACCACCCGACCGCTAATGCTGTAGGGCTGCCCTAACAAATCCGCCGCCGCGGCCAGCTCCCCTTGGCTTAATAATGTGCGAATCCGCGTGCTGCTAACCCGCTCACCCAGGCGCACCAGGGTGGGGTTATTGGCGAGGGTAAAGCCGTAGGTAATCGCAGCGCGGGTTAAAAACGCGTAATCGCCAGCCCTATCCCGCCCAAAGCGAAAATCATCACCCACTTCCAGATGGCGCACATCCAGCCAATCCACCAACACCTGGCGGACGAATTCCTCGGCGGTTAAGTTGCGCAGCCAGCGGTTAAAGCGCAGGCACAGGACTTGGTCAACACCGAGGGCTTTGAGCGCTAGAACCTTATCGCGCAGGCCAAATAATCGGGCTGGCGCCGCCTCGGCATTAAAATATTCCTGCGGTTGCGGCTCGAATATCACTAC
>DAOQGS010000484.1:0-3182 GCA_035338675.1 Cellvibrionaceae bacterium | reverse complement strand
CGCTGTCCAGGTAATGCCGCCATCGCTAGAGCTGACGGAGCTTAGGGTGCCGTTGGCGATGGTTAAATCCGCATTGGTAAAGCCGCTTACCGCCTCGTTAAAGGTGAAGGTGACTAGGCTGGTATCGCCTATTTTTAAGGCTGTATCCGCCACCACAATGGTTGCGGTGGGGCCGCTGGTATCCACCACCAGAGCCTTGCCATTGCCCAAGGAGTTGGCAGCTCCAGGGGCGGCCAGGGTCAGGGTAGCGGCGTTGCCCGCCGCATCCAAAATAGTGCCGCCGTTTAGGGCCAGGGCGCTGGTTGAGAGGTAATCCAAATCGGCGCTGGTATCCCCCGCTTGCACCGTGTAGTTAAAGCTGAGGCTGCTGGTGCCACTGCCACTGGTGTAGTTGACGGCCCGGTCCGTACTGCCGGTCTCAAGCGTAAGCTGCGGTGTGCCGGTAACCGTTACCGCCTCGCTAAAATTCACCTGCACGCTAATTACATCGCCGGTTTTATAGCTGCCGTTACTGGTGGTGGAACCCACCGAGCTTACCGTCGGCGCCACCCCATCAATCACCAGGGCTTTGTTGGCGCCTAAGGAGTTGGCCGCGCCGGGGCTGGCCAGGGTGAGGGTGGCATTGTTGCTGGCGCCATCGCGGATGGTGCCGCCGTTTAAGGCCAGGGCGCTGGTTGCGGTGTAGTCCAAATCCGCTGAGACATCCCCCGCTTGTACTGTATAGGTAAAGGTGAGGGCGGTGGTGCCGCTGCCGCTGGCGTAGTTCAGGGTGCGGTCGGTGGTGCCGGTCTCAAGCGTAAGCTGGGGCGTGCCGGTTACGGTTACCGCCTCGCTAAAATTCACCTGCACACTCACCGCATCCCCCACCTTATAGGTGCCATTAGCGGTGGAGGAATTAACCGAGCTGACGGTGGGCGCGACGTTATCCACCACGGTGATGGTAAAGGCCTTCTCAAAGGTCAGGCTGCCCTGGTCCGTGGTGCGCACCCGCACCGACTTAGACCCGGCACTCAAGGAGGAGGGGCTGGTGGCCCTGAGGCTGGAACCGCTGATATTGAAACTGGCGTTATCCGTGCTGCCGCTGCCGGATACCAAGCTGTAGGTAAAGGTGTTGCCTGCATCCGGGTCGGTACTGCTCAGGGTGCCTACAGTGGCATTAGCACTTGCGCTTTGGTTTACCGTGGAGGCCGACAGGCTGATATTGGTGGGGGCGCTGTTGGCGTCGGGAACGGAGAAACTACTGATACCCATGGACCCTGCGCAACCGGTCAACTTCAACTGCAACTTATCCATGCTGACGCCGGTTAAGTTGGTCATATTGATGTGGTTGTTATAAGCCGCAGTAGCGTTATTTAACGATGACGCTGTTGTGGTAACGCCGTTTTTGGCATAGGCGCTCACCGTAGAACAGCCGCCCCCTAGGCTAATAGCCGTAAGGGTAAAGGTGCCGCCGCTGGGCTTGGTGAGATAGATACTGTGGTTACCGGATAGATAACCTAAGGTGCCGTTGTAACCACAAAAGAAATTACTGGGGCTGGTAGTAACGCGGTAATTACCGTCCTGGGAATTTCGGCTGGTAATAGGGCCCTGATAATTGCCGCCCGTGCTGCTATTACAAAAATTGCGCGGCGTATAAGTACCTAAAATAGCCGTAAAATCCTTCAGCGCCCGCTCATTTAACGGCAGCCCTGCATCCACCCTGCCCTGCTGAATTTCCAACTGCCAATCGCCACCTAAATTCGCCGCTCCCGTTGCATTATTGGAGGCGGCCACATCCACATGGGTATTGTTTTTAATCAGCCTGAGTATATCGCCGCCCGCTGCATCGGCCGCTAAATTACAGCCGTACAACAATAAATCCGCGCCCTCCGCCATGGCATTATCAATTGCCGCAAAGGCTTGTATATCCGCTTTGAAACTCTCTGCATTAATGCGCGAATTACCCAGCAACAACACACCGGCTTCGGCATGGGATACTAAATGCACGGCGGCAAGATTTTTATACTGCTGCAAAATAGCAATTAATTGCGGCAGGCCTGGGGCGGTGGAATTAATTTCGGCAATGGCAACGCCGGGTTTAATACTGCGGTAAAACACCTCTTTATTTGGCACCGCGCCATCCAACACCAATAATTCCCGCACCGGGGTACTGGCAATAATTTCCAGCCCAGAATTCTCTTTACCTACAGGTGTTAAGGGCGTTTTGTATCTGTGCGTTGCCGCTACCGGCAGCACCTGATCAAATTCAAGCGCCGCTGGCGCCACCTGCGCGCTGAGGCTGCGGCGCTGGTACTGGTTCTGCAGTTGACCAGCAGCTGCGTACAATCCAAGGGGGAAAAATGCAGATGACAAACCACACAGTAGTTTATTTTTCATAGATTCGTAGTCCGTGTAATCAGCTTAAAGAGTGGGTTTTTTGCTGGCGATAATATTGGCGGCACTGCCATTGGTATCCTGCCAAAAATCCATCTCCTGATATTTTAAAAATAAATCCGGCGGCAAAATGCTGCGGCGGGATTTGAATTCAACCTTGCGGCCTACGCTGTGCAGGCCTTTTACGCCCAGCTGCTGGTCAAATTCACTTTCTTCATATACAACCTGGTTAAAGTCGTGATCAAACACCGGCTCACCGATAAACTGGTAAATTAAATCCAGGGTTTTAGCCGGATGCTGGGTGAGCAGGTCGTAATCCACCAACAATAAGCGCTCGGAAAACTCCCCATAAAACGCCTCTTTCAGCGCCGTCCAGGCAAGGCCCAAAGGCCCGTGGGTATGGGCTAGGGATTCACAGCGGGTATACACCGTCTGGCGGGAGTCCGGTGAGAACATGCGGCTGAAATCAAAGGGGTTTTTGCGGTAAATAACCTCGAAACTATCCATAATCCAGGCCGGATTGCGCACGCAGCAGATCATTTTAAAATCGCTGAACAGGGGCACCAGTTGATGCAGGCGCGCCGTCCAATGGCGGTTGGTATCAAAAATAATCGGTTGGGTTTTATCGGCGTAGTAGCCGCTAAATAGCGCTTTGCAAATGGTTTTGCGTTTTTCGTCGTCAAAAAAACTATAGGCCTCACTATTGGCCCCCATTTGCTCTAAAGCGCCCTGAATTAAACCGGCCACCGGGCTTGTCATAGCGGCATGAATAGCAGGGTTCTGGCGCAAAATCCCCGCCAGCAAGGTAG
>DAOQGS010000483.1:0-3187 GCA_035338675.1 Cellvibrionaceae bacterium | reverse complement strand
ACACGCAGTAAATGAGCATTTTTTTGCCAAATTCAACGACGCTAGGGCGAGTGAGTTAATTTTTCAGAGGTTCCCTAGAGGCGAGTATTGCCATGAGTTGTTGCCGCTGCCGATGTATTCCTCTGCTTTGCGCCAATGCTCGCCTTTTATTTCGATTGGCCTTAATGGCGATATGGGAATTACAACTACACTTAAAACGATTGATTAAACGCTGGGGCCGGGCAGGCCAGGGGATTGTGTAGATGCCCTGCCAAGTCTCGGGGAGCGGATTTAACTGCCAAGTAATACGCCGGTGACAAGCCTGCGTGCTTAGTGTCTTTAAGTGTAAGCGTGGTGTGGAGTAATGGAGCGAGTACTAATCATCGACGACGACCGATTTACGCAAAATGTCCTGCAAAAATCGCTGTATAAACATTATGAAACCCGCACCGCCGATAACGGCGCGGTGGGTTTGAGTTTGGCGCAAAACTGGCACCCGGATGCCATTTTATTGGATGTGGAAATGCCCGGCCAAAACGGCTTTGAAGTGTGCGATGTGCTCAAACGCGATAAAGCCACCCAAGAAATCCCGGTGATATTTTTATCTAGCCGTTCCAGTATCCGCGAGCGCATGTTGGGTTTTGAGGTGGGGGCGGATGATTATTTAACTAAGCCCTGCAGCCAAGAGATGCTCACCGCCAAGCTGCAAAAAATAATCGCGCTCTACCATCAGCGCAACGAGCTGCGCGATACCATAAAAACCGCTGAACAAACGGCCTTAGAAGCCATGGCCACCAGTTTTGAATTGGGTAAAGCCATACGCTTTGTGGAAAAATCCTATAACTACAGCACCGTTGAGCGCCTGGGGGCTGCGCTGATTGAGGTCATGGAAAGTTTGGATCTGAATGCCTGCGTGCGGCTAAATAGCCGATTTGCAACAATTACCCTTGCCACCGGAGGGGATAGCGTAAAACCCCTTGAGCAAGATCTAATGGCCATGTTGCACACGGAGCAGCGCTTTGTGGATTTTGGTTGTCGCTCGCAAATTAATTATCCCGGCGTTGCGCTGTTAGTAAAAAATATGCCGCTGGATAATCGCGCCCGCTATGGCCGCTTAAAAGATACGCTGCCGTTTGTATTGGGCGCTTGTGATGCTAAGTTGCGCATGCTCGATGCCGAGCACGCCTTGATGCTGCAAAACCGTGAATTATCCAATTCCGTGCTCAGTGTGCAGCGCACACTTTCTGACGTGTCGCAGCTATTGGTGAAAAACCAGCGGGCAATCGGCGCGGTGATGAGCGATTTAACTACGGAGCTGAGTGTGCATATGAATAAGCTCGGCCTGGAAGGGGATCAGGAGGAATTTATTCATCATAAAGTGGATGTGGCAGCGAATAAATTGTACAGCTGCGTGGCCGAGGGCAATGTGGTGGAGAATATTCTCAGTGGGATTGCCGAATTATTGCGCCAGATGAGCAGCGAGCAGGCGCGCATTATCTCCGAAACCCTCTCCACCCAAATGGCAAACCAGGATGAGAGCATTACCAGCGATGTGGAATTGTTTTAGTGTCAATTATTCAAACGGCGCCATTTAATGTCGGGTTAATAATGCAACCCTCGAGGGATTAAATGCGCGTACAAAAAATAAAAGTGTAGCGCATAAAAAAAGCCTGCATTAAGCAGGCTTTTTTATTGCCCCGGTGGGGCGGTATATGGCGCACTCGAGAGGATTCGAACCTCTGACCGCTCGGTTCGTAGCCGAGTACTCTATCCAGCTGAGCTACGAGTGCTTCTTCAGTAGTGATCAGTGTCACCAGCTGAGGGCGCGCATGTTATGGCTTTGACTCGCCCTCGTCAACAGTTTTCTTCATTAAATTTAACTACTTGGCGCCCTGGCCCGAAATCCATTGGAGTTGAGCGCGAAGGCGCCCAAGCAATGGCCTCTGAGCTTCCTGTTTTATCGCTTTGAGGCCCCGCAGCGCAAGGCCGGGTTATTCTAAACTGCCGCCTTTTAACTCGACCTATAGGCTGCAAGCCACAGCAGCAGGTCATCCAAGGGCATGGGTTTGGCAAAATAATAGCCCTGCACCAGATCGCAGCCCAAGGCTTCCAGTGCCTCGACCTGTTCAATGGTTTCCGCCCCTTCGGCCACCACGGTTAAGCGCAGGGAGCGGGCCAGTTGCAGCACCATCTGAACTATATTGGCACCCGCGCACTGGGTGACATCTTGAATAAAACTTCTATCAATTTTTAAGCAATCAATCGGCATTTGTTGCAGGTAACTTAGGGATGAAAAGCCGGTGCCAAAATCGTCAATGGCTAGGCTAAACCCCAGGTCTTTAATGCTTTGTAGCTGCTGAATATGATTTTGAATATTGCCCATTTCCACCGATTCGGTAACTTCCAATTCAATAGCGCTGGCGTCGATGAGGGTTTCACCGATTACCCGCTTGAGCATGTGGAGAAATTCAGGGTGTTGTAACTGCACCACGGATACGTTCACTGCCATGCTCACGCCATGAAACCCGTGTGCACGTATCTGGGCCAGGCTGCGCATGGCTTGGCTTAAAACCCATTCACCTAAACGCACAATTAAACCGCTTTGTTCGGCCAGAGGAATAAAGTCCAGCGGGGAGACAAATTGGCCGCGGCTATTGCGCCAGCGAATTAAGGCTTCAAAACCGGTTACCTGGCGGTTGTGCAAAGCAATTTTAGGTTGAAAGGCTAAAAATAATTCATCCCGATCAAACGCGTGGCGCAATTCTTTTAATAAATGCAGGCGTTTTTTCGCCTCGTCCATCATGGTGGGGTTAAAGTACGCAACCTTTTCCTGCGCCTGCTTTTGCTTGAGGTCTTTAAGCACAATATTGGCGTATTTAAGCAGCTCTCGGGCGGAGGCAATATCATTTGATACCGGCGCAATACCGCAGCTAATACCAATTAATTGCAGTTCACCGGCAATTTCAAACGGGTTGCCAAAGGGCGCGAGCAGGCGCGTCTCGTTAACATGGGACGCCGGGCCAAAAATAGCGAAAATATCCGCACCGATGCGCGCCACCTGGCTGATGGGTTTAAAACGATTTTTTAAGCGCTCGGCAACGGCAATTAACAGTCTATCCCCATGCTCCTGGCCCAGCACTGCGTTCAGGTCGGCAAAATTATTAATATCAATTAATCTTGTAAATAAGGTTTTCTGCCTTTAGGGTGC
>DAOQGS010000482.1:0-3192 GCA_035338675.1 Cellvibrionaceae bacterium | reverse complement strand
AGCCGTGCGCACCGGCTCCGGCGCGGCCTCCTCCGGGGTAAAGAGTTGCGCTTGGCGCAAGGGCGACTCAAAGGCGGGTTTGTTCAGTTCAACTTTCGGCTCAAGACTCACGGGCAAAAATCCCCCAATAAACTGTTGATTAAACTGTCCATACGAATATGCGGCAGGGCGTCGTGGTTGCGGTAGTCAAGGCCTTTAGGCGGCAATAACAGGGGCGGCTGCCACTGACCAAAGGCCTGCCAATGGGCCGGGCTTGGCCACTGGGCGGGCACACTCGGGTGGATAAAGCCCACCGGTTTACCCGCCTGCCCCAGGCCCACTATGCCCGCCTGGCCTGCGTACTCCTGCTCCACCGAGGCGCGCACGGCGGCCACCGCTTCAATGGCGGGAGCGGCGCCCGCCTGCTGAGTTTGGGTGTAGGCTTTTTTTACTAATACCCCCAACAGTTGACGCACCGCCTCGTGTTCACTGGCCACAATCTGGTCGATTTTGGTAGCGGCAAATACCACCTTGTCGATTTTCGGCAGCATCCACTGCAGCCAGGGGCGGGTTTTACCGTATTTAAAACTCTCGCTAATACCCGCCAGGGCATCCACCAGGCCTTCGGTAAATTCAGGCCCCTGGTGCAGGGCTTGCAATACGTCCACCAAAATTAATTGCCGATCCAGCCCGCCGAATACCTTTTCCACAAAGGGTTTTACCCACTGGGTTTTGTAGCGTTCGAAATTGGCCTGCAACACGCAAAAATAAGAATCCGCAGGGGCGTTGATTAATTCGGCTTTGCTGTGGCCGCGCAAAAATAAAGGCACAAAAGGCAGTTTGCTTAAATTAAACGCCTGGGGAATTAACACCCGTCCCGGCAGCACAAAACGTAAATCCTGAGCTTGGTTAAACACGCTTTTGGCCAGGGCCTCATAGCGCTCCACCAGGTAAATAAGCCGCTGGGGGTCGGCAGCTTTAATGGGGTCGGTCTCCCTAAGAGCCTGTATATCCGGCAGGTGGCTGTAGCGGTCAAAACGCGCCTGGCACCAGGCGCACCAGTCGATAAAACTCATATCCGCCAGCAATAAATCCATCAGCCACTCGCCGGGGTAATCCCGCAGCTCCACCCACAGGCTGTACTCCTTGGGCGCGAGCCACCCGCTGCCCGGCCCGCGGCTAAGGCCTATTTCTAAAGTAGCGGCGCTGATATCCACGGTGGAGGCGGGCCACTGGTTGTCCTCACAGGCTAAGTGTTTATAAAAGTACTGATAATTAAAATTGCGCTCAAAGCCGGTGGCAGCGGGGTGGTACTTCACCCAGCGGATGCGGTTGCTCAGGGCTGGGCTAAAGCCTGGGATGCTGGCGGTTTGAAACTGCAGTAGTTGATTGATAAGGCTGGTAATCAGGGTGGATTTACCGGCGCCGGAAAAGCCGGTAATGCCCACCACCACCCGCCGCTCGAGCAAGCGCGCCAAATTTACCGCCACCTGCCCTTTCACGCGGCTCGCCTCCTGTTTTAACTGCCCCTTGGCGCGGGCAAGAGTGTGTTTAAGGCGCTGTTTATCCCAGGGTTTGCTCATAGGCCAGTAGATCCAGCTGTGTTGTGGTGGCCCAACGCTGGCTAAATTTAGCTGCAATGTCAACTTAAAGGGGGTTTATAACCCGGATGTTGCATCGCCAACTGCCGCTGCCCAAGTGTAATTGCGGCAAAGCAAGTACGTATTCAGAACACCTTATCATCCGTGAGGGCGGGAAATTGAGGGGTATTTAGCCAACCGGCACCATCGATTCGCGGTATAGCAGTTGTGACCATAGGTTAGTGCAGACCGTCAAAAAGAGGGATCTTTTTGACGAGCCTACACGGATGTATTCACGGCGTGTCTGCACTAACCTATGGTCACCACTGCGGAGGGGCATTGCGGGGTTACAGCACTAACACAGGTCCGCGATAGCTATCAGTCAGTGCGGGAATTACCTCCAGCCACAAACCCGCCACACAAAAAGATGCTGAATAGTTATTAACCCGGCGGCACTTAGCGCCGGGTTAATGATCGCGGCAAGGATGCCGCGCTCGGCGGTGCAAACCGCCGCGAGCTGCGTTAAAACAAGAAAATCCACGCATTTTCGTAAGTTTTAACGCAGCGACGGCAAAATAGATCAGGACGATCTATTTTGCCGCCAAGTTAATACAAAGCAATCAGATAAAGCCACTGCACAACTTACCCCCCAGGCAGAATCATTTGCCGAAGTATTTATAAGCCGCTACCCTGCTTTCCTTTTTAAGACGCCCTTATGAAAACCCTCGAATTAATCCGCGCCCCGGAAGCCCAGCTGGTACTCGCCCTCAAAGAAATGAAATTAAAAGAGCTGGAAAAACACGGGCAAAATCTGGTGCGGCTGCTCGGTGGCGAGGATTATCGCCTGGTGCTGCGCAGCGTTATTAAAGTGCTGCCCAGCCTCAGCCAAGAACCTGCCGCGCGTTTTGAAGCACTCAATCAAGCCCTCGCCCCGCTGCTGCAAAAAGCCGCTGAGCAACCTGATTTACTCGCCAAATTAAGCATTATTTTAACCCTGGTGGTGCGGCTTAAATTCACCGCTATTCACGAGAATCGTTAAGCCCACCCTCTGTGCGCATGCTCAGCGCATTCCGACAAGAGCCTCCCCATGATCCCCCAACGCGCTTTTTTCTCCTCCTTGCTTCTCATCCTAAGCGGCTGCCTTGCCCTTGCTTCCATGCAAGCTTTTGCGGCTGACCCCGCAGCCACGTATTTAGATAGCCAACAGAGTTTTGCCCTGCGCGCCCAGGATTTGGTCTCCCGCATGAGCCTGCAGGAAAAAATCGCCCAGCTGCAGAACGACGCCCCCGCCATCGAGCGCCTGCAGGTGCCTAAATATGAATGGTGGAATGAGGCCCTACACGGCGTAGCCCGTGCAGGCGGCGCCACGGTGTTCCCCCAGGCCATCGGCCTTGCCGCCACCTTCGAGCCAGAATTCATGCACACCGTTGCCAGCGCCATCAGCGATGAAGGCCGCATTAAATACCGTTTATTCAGCAGCCAAGGCGAGCGCAACCGCTACCAGGGCCTCACCTTTTGGTCGCCGAATGTGAATATTTTTCGCGATCCGCGCTGGGGCCGCGGCCAGGAAACCTACGGCGAAGACCCCTATTTAACCAGCCGCATGGGGGTTGCATTTGTAAAAGGCCTGCAG